>JBCDEP010000099.1:0-23670 GCA_039179675.1 Cyanobacteria bacterium P01_G01_bin.67 | reverse complement strand
GCTGAAGGTGGCGCATGCTGCTCGAGGTAGGCCACCAGTGCTTGCATAATTCGCTTGCCCAGACCTTGGCCTTGATGCTCAGGAAGCACCGCAATATCGACGATCTGAAAGAAGCACCCGCCATCACCAATGATGCGCCCCGTCCCCACCACGCGATCCTCGTAGAGCACCGACACACCAAACCATGTGCCTGCCAGACCTTGCGCTGCAGCCTCCGTCGTTTTGGGACTCAGCCCGGTTGCAGCACGCAGGTGGCAGTAGTCAGCTACGTTGGGAGGCTGGGCAATTACCGTATAGGGATCGCCGCTCATCACGGCCCCTCCTCGGATTCCCATGTTGCTTCGCCCCAACCCCACTCAATGCCATGTCGCCGCATAATGCCCTGGACTCGTTTATCATCGGCGATCAGATCCATAATGCATGTTGTCAATAAATTAAGCGCATCGACCGCACGCTCGCCCTGATTCTGGGGCAACTCCGCTGGCACATCAAAGATGAGCGGCACCGTATGACGCACAAAGTTGGTATCGTCTTCCATCGTATATCTCCCGTGTAAATCGGCTGTGTGATACTATCATAGCACCTTTTGCTCAATGCCATAATCTGTGCTAGACTTTCGCCCTGTGTCGCAAAGGAAACACATGAGTCGGAATCTCACAACCAATCGTCAGGCCACGCCGCTGGCCGCAGATCCCCCCTTGTCGACGCTTGCCGCGTATGGTCTAAGTTATGGTTTCGGAAGAATAGAGAATGCGACATAGAAAACAACATCTACAATGCTCAACCTTAGAGCTATATGCATCGAGTTTCTGTTGAAAATTACTATATATTTATTCTGGAGCAAAGCCACACAATTTCGCCAGGATAAGATAGTATTTGCTTCATAATCAGTAACTTGGCTAATTCATTCTACAGCCTAATCTCACCATCGAATTGATAATAATTGAAGAATTGGGAACAGAGCGACGAGATTCACGGTAGGTATTGCAAGCTTCATTATATTGAGCATTTTTGGTATAAATTAAACCTTTGATACTCCAAAGCTCAGGTTCGCTGGGATTAATCTCAAGGGCGCGATCAATAGCAGATAAAGCTTTTTGCTTCTGATCATTAGCAGACCAGGCTTCAGCCAATCCTTGCCAAGTTTTCGCATCATAGCCTGCAAGACTGCTTGCTTTAGATAAAGAGGCGATCGCCTGAGAGTACTTTTGCTGTTGGTTGAATGCCAATCCTCGATCGCGCCATAGAGGAGCGTAGTTAGGGTTAATTTCAAGACCTTGCTCGTATAATGCGATTGCTTCAGTAAGATTATTTTGATTTTGATGCACTAAGCCCTGAGCCTGAAGTGCAACATAGGATTCAGGACGGATTTGTAAAGCTTTGTCGAGAGAAGCTAAAGCCTGTTGGTTTTGCTCTAGTTGTGCGAGAACCTTCCCCTGGGATAACCAAGCTTGATACATATTAGGCTTTAATTTAATCGCCTCACTATAGGCATCAATTGCTTTGGGGTACATTTGTGCAGTAGTAAAAAAGTCTCCCTGATTCAGCCAAAACTGCTCGTTTTGAGGTTCCTGTTGCAGAACTTTAAGATAATCATTATTAACTTCGCGAAAAACCCTGGCTGCTTCTTGAGGACGATTGAGAGCCTTCAATACCAAATATTTATTTTGCCAAAGGGGCAAACTATCGGGTTCAATTGCCTGAACTCGATTAAAAGTACTAAGGGCATCGTAATAACGACCCAACTCTAACAAGTTCTGGGCGCGAGCGCTTAAATATTGAGCATTGAAACGTTCTAATTCTAACGCTGCTTCTTGCATCGTTAAAGCTGCTTGATATTGCTGAAGCCTAGCTAAAGCTTTTCCCCTACGATGATAAATCTCTCCATTCTCCCGCTCTAATTCCAAAGCACGGTCGTAAGCAGCGATCGCATCATTATATCTTTCTAGACGATATAAAATGTTTCCTTGTTTGAGCCAATTTTCCACAATGTTTGCATTGAGATTGATCGCTTCAGCATAGGCTTCTAAAGCTTGGGGATAGCGTTCTAGCAAAGACAAGGCATCTCCTCTTCCCGACCATGCCAGAACACTTTGGGGTTTTAAATCAATTGCTTTGGTAAAAGTATTAAGAGCATTCTGAGGCTGTTCAGGCAGCAATTTTTGACCCTGGTACCAATAATAACTAGGTCTAATAATAGGAAAAGCAAATTCGATACTACCTAATAAACAAGCTACCCCTAATAAGCCAATTAATATTGGTAATCCAGCTAGTCTACCTTTAAAAGATCTCGCAACGTTTTTTCTGACTTGTTTTGGTGGTTGTTTAAAGTCTCCATCAACAATCACACCAATTTTTTGGAGATCTTGGGCGACTTTATCCGCAGATTGGTAGCGTTGCCCAAGATCAAGCTCAATCATTTTGTCAACGATCTTGATCAAACGACGGTCTAAATTAATATGTTCTGTCCACAGTAATTTCCCTGTCTGAGGGTTTCTTGGAAAGGTAATCGGTTTAACTCTAGTCAAAGCTTCAATCGCAGTCATCCCCAAAGCATATAGATCGCTGCTGATTGTTGGTCTACCAGCAATTTGTTCTGGAGACCAGTAGTTCTCGCGATCGTCACCATGCTCTAAAGTCTGATTGGGCAGTGTTTTGATATCATTTAAGATACCAAAATCTGTCAAGATAACTCGCTCATCTTCCTTATTAACGATCAGATTGGACGGCTTAATGTTGCGATGAATAATACGATTCTGATGGATAAAACTTAAAACTGATAAGGTACTAATTAATACTTGAATTATTTGGGAAGTTGACAAATTTTGCTTGGCTATTTTTTGAGCTAGGTTCTCTCCTTGAAAATATTCTTGAACTAGATAAAATTGTTCGTCTTCTTCAAAATGATCCCACACCTGAGGAATTTGCTCGTGATACCCTAGTCTTTCTAAAACCGATAGTTCTTCAGCAAAACGCTTTTCCAGCTTGATGTCTCCATCGCCATGAGGTAGCTCAATCTGTTTTACTAAACAAGGAGATTGGTATTGACGCCGCAAATTATTAGCTAGATAGGTTTCAATTTTGACACTACCTCCCAGATAATGAGTAATTGAGTAACGCCCTCCAACTACCTGTCTTAGCTTCAGTAAGGGACGTAAATCATAAAGAACTTCTATTGCTGAACTATAACGCTGTTCTATTTCGAGAGACATCATTTTACTTAGAATCGCCTCTAATCTGGGACTGATTTGACACTGTTGTTGCCATTCCAGGTTAGTTTGCTCTAGCTCTTGTGGAGATTTTCCCGTTAAAGCATAAATCGCAGTTCGCCCCAAAGCATAGATGTCGCTGCAAAACTTAGATTCTCCCTCTTTTTGCTCTGGTGCAATATACGACCAATTTCCATAAAGACGATTAAAAATCAGCTCTCCTTTGAGGTTGATTTCCGTAGATTCAATCTCTCTGATTGCCCCAAAATGAACTAGGGTAAAGACTTGATCTTGCTTCCGTCTGATAATGTGAGCCGGTTGAACATCACGATGTATTACATTAGTCTTGTGAATAAAGTCAAGAATTCTTAAAACATCTTGAATTAGTTGAATTGTATCCCCTTCATCAAATATTTTGCTTTCAACTTCTTGTTCTAGGCTATCACCATCGATATATTCTCGAATTAAATAAAATTCTTGATCTGCTGCTAAATGATCAAACAGCTGGGGAATTTGTGGATGATCACCAAGTCGTTCTAAAACTGCTACTTCATTTAATAAGTGCTGTTGAAAAATCCGCCAATTAGCTTCATGATCACACTGAACGCTTAACTGCTCAACGACACACCTAGCATTCATCGTAGCCTGTAGGTCTTTTGCCAGGTAGGTCTTTCCTGAATCTGACCGACCTAACTTCTGAATAATCTGATAGCGATTATCAATAATTGAGCCAGGAAAGTGCGTCATGTTCTCATAATTAGTAGCTGGAATAGCAGAATTTACCTTCCGCTTAGAATTAGGCATAATTGAGCTTGATTAAAAGATGACCGTAATTTTGCGCCAGATTTACAAGATTTAATTTAATGACTAATCTAATTTATAGCTTCAAAAGTGTTTGCTCACAGGCAATTTTGGATTTGGCGTTTGAGAATTTAGTAATCAGAGATGCCCTATTGTATGATCATTTTTTGTCTGCTGCTAAGAAATCAGACTACCTCATGACATCCAATATTTGAAGGTGGTTATAAATCCCCATTGATTTCAAATACTGACAATGAAAGGGCATCAACACCATGAACAGTAATTAATTAAGGGTGGGAAGATCTTTCTTAAGCTCACTCTAGTTAACTATTGCCAGCAGAAGCTCAAGATTGAGGATTTTGTTTTAGAGCTATTATTTTAGCTGTATTACTTTCTCTGGCAACTCGCACTAGTAAACCAGCCAAGAGTAATGAGGCAATAATTGAATTAATTCCATAGCTAAAGAAGGGTAGTGGCAAACCAGTCGTCGGTAAAGAACCCGTAGCAACGCCAATATTAATTAGTGACTGTCCAACAATAAATACCATTGCCCCTACAGCTACTAATCGGGAAATATTGTGGCTACATTTGATTGCGACTCTCAAAGCTAAAGTTCCATAGCCCACGATTAATAACAATAATAAAATACAGCCGATAAAGCCAAATTCTTCGGCATAAACCGAAAAAATAAAGTCTGTGGAGCGAATTGGTAAGTATGATAATTTTTGTTGAGAAAGACCAAATCCCACTCCCTCAAAACTCCCAGACGCGATCGCTAATAAACTTTGAATTAGCTGATATCCTTTATTATGATAGTCTTGCCAAGGATCGAGAAAAGAAGTAATCCGATCCAATTGATAAGGGTTGAGAGCGATACTAAGGCTAGCGACACCCAAGCCACCGCCAGCCACTGCCAGCAATTGACTCCAAGGTAACTCAGCGGCAACGGCGATCAGCCATAAACTCATGCCACATAACCCTGTAGTGCTTAGATTAGGTTGTTTCAAAATTGCTCCCAAAACTAAAGCAAAAATTGCTAACCATACCATGCGAACTCTGTGGGGTAGTCGATTCCAACTGGCAAACATATAAGCTGCTTGCAATACCAAAAAAGGTTTAATTAGTTCTGATGGCTGTAGAGAGAAGGGTCCGATGGCAATCCAGCGACTTGCTCCCATAGTTGTTTTCCCTAAACCTGGAATTAAGGTAGCGATAATCAACAGCAATAGCATTAGTACCATTAGAGGAGCAATTTTGATCGTTTTACTCAATTGCTGATTGACAACAAAATTAAACCCAATAATCCCTACCGCAATCCCGATTAGCTGGCGTTTGAAAATATACAAGCCATCATTGTTGTTTATTATGCCCTCGGGATAAGAGGCTGAAACTAAGGTAACAAGACCAACAATTAACCAAACACAAGTCAACCAGTTTAAAAGACGAGCTTCCCAGTTCCAAGATTTTATATGGGGAGCGAAGAAAGGAATGAAATAGCTAAGGTATGACTTTATCAGTTTAGCTTTCACAAATACTAAATCTTAATTTCTAGGTTTTTGCTTTTCAAAGGTAACAAAGATTATCGTAAATTTATGCAAATTTGCTATCTTACCCTTAGTTGAAGCTACCTTTAACAACGAAATTATGATGCATATTTAGACATTCATCTCAATTCGATCATTAAACTTCTAATAGAATCGTCTATTAATAGTAGATAAAACGCAAAAAAGAGGTCGGTATGACCCCTTACTCAATCTTAGTCTTGCTTTGTTCCACTCAAGATAAACCAGTATTCATCCCTTGCTTGCCTGTATCCAAACTAACGGAAATAATCTTTCCGCCCATTTTCTGAATACGTTGCTGTTCACGAAACCAGTTATCGTAAGGTACCAGCTTTTCAAAATAAGTATTTTGCAATTCTCTTTGAGTGCGAATTCTAGTTTGACTAGGAACACAAGCCTTAACTCTGAACATGCGCATGAGATTATTTCTCCCTGTTAAATAAAAAAAGTTAAATTTTTCTGTAGTAAATTTTGCTAAGCAAAAGTTATATTACCTATTTGCGTCAACTAAAACTTGAACAGGCTCAATCACAAGCTACTAAAAACGTCAAAATTCGGGAGTCAGAAGTCAATACTAGATCTCGTCTAAACTTACTTTTCTTTCGCGCTCGAAAAACTAAGCTTTATTGGAACTAGCACTCACTCTAGACTTCCCGAACCTGTGCGCTCGCGTAGCAGAGGCTTCGCCTCATCGCGCTTTTGGCAATCAGCCCCAAACGCTAAGTTAGATTAGCTCAAGCCAGAGCAGATGTAGTCAAAATAAACACCCATCTCTTTACCCGCGTCAGCACCAACCAAGCTAGCTGTCACTTCTTTCATTGCCTGAATTGCTTGAACGGTAGAAGCAACAGGAACGCCCAAAGAGTTATAAGTTTCTTTTAAGCCGTTGAGTACCCGCTCATCCAGGATTGAAGGATCTCCCGCCAACATAGCGTAAGTAGAATAGCGCAGATAGTAGTCTAGGTCGCGAATGCAAGCTGCATAACGACGAGTAGTATACATGTTACCACCAGGACGAGTAACATCAGAATATAGCAAGGATTTTGCTACTGCTTCTTTAACGATGCTGGCAGCATTAGCGCTGATTACGCTAGCTGCGCGAACTCTTAATTGGCCAGTTTGAAAATAGCTTTTTAGCTTATCCATTGCAGCACCATCGAGGTATCTGCCTTGAACGTCAGCTGAATTAATTACAGAGGTAATTGCGTCTTGCATAGTTTTATTTCCTTATCTTACCGAGTCTTAAACTGTTTAACACTGATAAGTTAGTGTATATTTTGAAAAAGTTTGTTACTAGTTATTTAAGCAGCAGAGTGCGAACTACTACTGCATAGCTCCAATTACATAGTCGAAGTAGGAAGCAGCTTCAGTGGTGTCATCAGCAGACATCATGGAAGTAGCAACGTTCTTCATTTCACGGATGCTTTGAGCCATTGCCCCAACATCAGTACCGAGAGACTTGTACATTTCTTTGGCTCCAACTAAACCAATTTCTTCAATTGGAGTAGTGTCTCCAGCAACTACACCGTAAGTAATTAGGCGTAGATAGTAGTCCATATCTCGCAAACAAGTGGCAGTCATTTCTTCCCCGTAAGCGTTTCCACCAGGAGAAACAACATCAGGGCGTTTTTGAAACAATTGATCGCCAGCTTGTTTAACGATCCGCTCACGAGACTCAGTCAGAGTTTGAGCGATGCGTAGACGGCTTTCGCCAGTAGTTACAAAAGACTTAATTCTGTCTAATTCACCTGGACTCAAGTAGCGAGCCTCTGCATCAGCATTCACGATGGATTTCGTGACTATACTCATCGATGGATTCCTCCCAATACAATGAAATAAAATTTATAAACGAACTATCTTTTTCTCGATAGCTTTTGGTCAAAAAGACTTCCAGTTAACCATTGTTAAAAGCTTTAACACTAGGGCGATCACGTAAATCACTAAAGTGAAACTGCTCAAATAAACCAAGTTTTAGTTTTGATTAACTAACCTGTTGTGGTTACCAGTTAAATCTATCTAAACTATAGATTACTCCGTTTTGTCACTTAGTTTCTAGACCTTGGCTACAAATTAGCTTTGCAACTCCCTCAAACCAATGTGGCATGATTCAGCCATCTTACTAATAAACCTTTACATAACGCAAAGCTATCGCAATACTACGCTGCTTCTATTACTGTATGTAAATTGCTCTAATGATCTGTTTGAGAACGAGCAACTTGGCTCATCACAGCTAACTAACATTTATCGGAGTGATTACCCAACTTAATCATAATCCGCTATTTCGTTGCATTTAATTGCTCTTCCTTAACAGAATTTAATGTTTAGTTGGGTTCTCCTCATAAGTTTGGGAAACACTAGGCATAGCAATCAATGCTCACACTTGACAGACTAGCTTGTCATAGATCGTAGATTTACAACATCAAGCTAGTAAGCCTGTAAAATATTGATTATCAAAGCATACAGCTAACAACTTATGCAACTAAACGTTTAGTTTTGTGGGTTCAAAACTAGGAATAACAATGTCGTTATTTTGCTTGGTCAGCTGGTTGTAAAGTCTTTCTGTGTTCGGGAAGTTTGCTGCTGGCAAGGTAGGGAACCTGCGGAAAGGAACTGTATCTTCGCCGAATACTTGAATATACTCCATGCTATTAACCATTGCTCCAATAAAAGCCTTCAAACCTTGAGAAGCCAAAATCTGATTATACTTTTGAATTTCTCTTTGATTTAAAGGAGCCCTTCCTAAGAAGTGCTTAGTTCCCAACTCAATTGCTTTTGTATTGGGATAAGGAGTATAGAATTCCTTGAGATATAGCTCAGAACAGCCTAATCCTTCGATAAACTCTTTGACATTAATATCACCGTTACCCAAGCGGCTTTCTAAGACAGCAAACTGTGTTTGTACGATGTAAGGATCGATGTCACGCTCAAATATTTGACGATAAGCAGCTTTAATTGCGTTTTTGACTCCAACCTTATCAACAGTACTGGTTAGTTTGAATACCTTATTCTGCTGACGTTGGATTGTGACACCTTGAGCAATTTTTTGCTGAACTTCAGGAGTAGTACGAAAAGTGTTTACCTGACCTAATTCAACAAAGCGAGGAGTTTCATCTTTTTCTACTTTAGCACCGATACCTTCTTCAATCGCCCCTGGACGAGCCTTACGCAGTTGTAGTCCCCCAGCAGTCAAATATCTTTCGTAAGGAACAGTATCTTCGCCAAAAGCTGCGGAGTATTCATCTGAGTCAAGGATGGCATCAACCAAAGCATAGAATCCTTTTTTGGCGCAAATATCAAAGTATTTATTGATTTCCTGGCGACCATAAGTAGGACGACCTAGAAGGCGACGATGAATATATTCCACCGCTTTGACCACGTATAAAGATGTCCAGTAAAGGTTACGGAAAGTATCCGATTTGGCTAAAACTCTGACAAACTCACGAACTGGGATATCGCCGTTTTCGAGCTTGATTTCGGCAACCTTTAGTTCTTGTCCTTGGTAAACATCTCGACCAAATACCTGACGATAAGCAGCCCTGATTACAGCTTGAGTTGAGTTCTCGGAGAATTTAACGCTGCCACCATTACTCGCACCAGGTAACTCATTATTAAGTCGGAATACTTTAGCCCCTAAAGATCCAGGAGATTCAGCTCTAGCATTGGGATTGCTATTTTGATTATTGATACCTGCGCCACGATGAATCAATAACCGCTTTGTATCTTTGTTGAAGGGAGCAGGGCTAGCACTTGGATTTCGTGTTTCTTGAGGAAAAATTGCTCCAAACTGAATTTCTAGGGGATCATTACCTGAACCATAAACATGCTGCTCTGGTAAGGGACGCTCATAGCGAGCAAAAGTGGTAACAAACTGAGGTACTTTTCGGAAAGGGGCGCTGTAGTTCAATAAGTCCTGCTGCATGCCCCAGTTGCGGCACTCTTGAGCTTCTTGACCTAACCCTCTTAGATAGGGAACGGTTTCCTCTCCAAAATAGTCGGCATATTCTTGGGAATCTACTAGGGCATCAACCAAACCAGCTAATCCTTGCTCAGAAACAATAGAGAAGTAATCTTGAACTTCTTCACGAGAGGAAGGACCTCGACCTAGTATATGGCGAAAAGCTAATTCTAAAGCCCTGCTATTGATAAAAGGCTCAAAAAACTGCTTGCGATATAGTTCAGATTTACAGATTCGACGTACAAACTCTTTCATAGAGATGTCGCCATTTTTTACCTGAGATTCTAGGTAGGAGATGGATTGACCATAAGCTCGGGTAATGTCTCGCTCAAAAATTTGCCTGTATGCCGCTTTGATTACTGACTGCTTCTCTAAAGTAGATAAGCCAGTTTTCATTACAAACTTCTGACGATTTTCAGCTGCATTGAAATAGCTTTGAGGGAGCTGTAGACCCTGGACATCTGAAGAAGGACGCTGACGCAACTTATCAGAAGGAGTAGCAGCTTTGAACTCAGAAATCGCTACATCAAAGTATTGAGTGATAATTTCTGTTGCCGCTTCATCTTTGCGGAAATAATCTTTAGCCGCTGCTCGCATTTCTTGCAAAGCGACAATTGTTGCTGCGCTACTACAAGCCCGTTCAATAATTTCTCGTAGCCCACGAATATTAACTACTAGAATATTGGGATCGCCTGCGACAATAGCATAGCTAATGTAACGCAAGAACCAAGCCATGTCTCGTAGAGACTTCTGCATATTGGCAGGGCCATACTGAGAAACATTGATTGGTCTAAATCCTGGGGGTACAGGACCTGAACCTCCTGCAAATAGAGATTTAAAGGCTCCTAACAGACCACCGCTGGTATCTTCTTTTTGCTGTACCATCAGCTCTCCAGGCACGTTGGTATTGCCCCCTGGAGTCGCCATTACTACTTCTTCTACTTCGGGAGGCTTTTCCAAGTAGGACATGGGAGAACCACCAGTAAAAATGCGGTTCGCTGCCCTTGAGACAATGATATCGGCATTGTTCGTGATAGTTTGAGCAATGTTTATACGTTGAAAACCAGATTTATAATATGCTGTTAATTCTTTGAGTTCGCCCCCCTCTAAATAGCGATCTTGCTGTTCTGCTTGCAAGATTGCAGACACCGCTACGGTTTGATAGAGCTGAGGACGGGCTAATGAACTGCCACCACTTGCCGTTACACTCATGTTTAGTTTTATTAGTTTTTACTTATAGTTCAGCTTTTAGATTAAATCTTTTCGGTGTTTCTGAGGGGATTTATTAAGAACTATGTACTAACTGCAATAGTTTTAATCACGCGATCGCCTGCCTAACAACAAACAGTATCTATGATTACAAAGCAGTTTCGCCAGTCATACTTATTTTTTGATTGACCCCTTTATCGGGCAATAAGCAGATCTGTATTAATTTTGATTAAGACTTTCCATCTTACTTTTTGCAGCTCTTGATTGATAGTTAACTAAAAAAATAGTTGCTCAAAAATTTCAAAGCGAGCGCCTGAATTAATCTGGAATTAAACTCATTAGATCTTTTTTAGGTCTTATGTACTATAAGTGCTACAGAAATACTTATTTCATTAATCCAGCGATCGCCAATTAGGTCGATCTGAGTTGGGATTTATTTAATTGACTTTAAGAATACGATTTTTAGTTTTTTAGTATTTCCGACCCTTAAGTCAAATGCATAAAAATTGCCCAAAAAAAGACAGGCAAGAAACCTGTCTTCGTAACGTTGATGATTCAGTTAAAGCAAAAAGCAATAATTAAAAATCCATTTCTGCTGCTTGAACTCTTTCTACTTGTTTTTTCTTGATTACCAACATGATTTGACAAATCATAATTCCACCAACAAAGGCCATCAAGCCACCGATACGGGCAGGGCTTTGAAGAACTACTTCCGTATCTTTCTGCCCAAAACCACCAACATTAGGATTATTAGTTAAGGCTTCACCAGCCGCAATCTCTTGACCTTCGGCAACAATCAACTCGGGACCAGCAGGAATCGTATCGGTTGTAGCGCCATCTGCGGCATTAATAGTCACTTCATAGCCACCGGCTTCTTGAGGTGTGATGGCAGCAATCGTACCAGCAACGGAAGCTTTTATCTGGTTGTTGTTGCTCGCTTCACCTGTAGGGTAAATCTGACCACGTCCACGGTTAGCACCCAAGTGAACGGCATACTTACCAAAGTTGATATTCTTATCTGTTTTAGGATCAGGAGAAAGTACTGGGAAGGTAATTTCTTGATATTGTTCACCAGGAAGAGGTCCCACGATAACTACGTTGTCTGCACCCTCTTTATATTCTTGGAAATAAACTCCACCAGTTTTTTCCTTCATTTCTTCGGGAATACGATCTTCGGGCGCAATTTTGAATCCATCAGGGAGCATCAGGACGGCACCAACGTTTAAGCCGCCTTTAGAGCCATCACCCAAAACCTGCTGACTAGCTAAATCATAAGGAATTTTGACTACGGCTTCAAATACGGTGTCAGGTAGAACTGACTGAGGAATCTCGACTTCGGCTTCTTTTTCTGCAAGGTGACAGTTGGCACAGACAATTCTGCCTGTAGCTTCTCTGGGGGTTTCGGGAGCCGTTTGCTGTGCCCAAAAAGGATATGCTTCTGCGGATTGGGATACTACAAGATCGCTAGCAAAAAATACTGCTAATGTAGCGATCGCGACTACGGTGGCTCTGGCAATTATTGACTTGGCAAGTATTGCCAATGATTTCAATGTTCTCATGTGTTCGATCAACAATCTCAAAAAGAGTAATTATTATGAATAAGTATTACGGTGTCAGTAAAGAGATTTGGTAAATAAATTTTGCAGATAGCTGCTTCATTCTTTATTCTTCATCCCTCATCCTATTTATTATGCCCAGTAAGGTTTTTCACCAGTGCGGAAATCAGTTTCTGTCCACTGGCTAAAGAATAATTTGTCGTCTTTTACTTCGGCGTTTGCTAGTGCTAGTGACAAAGGTGCAGGACCTCTAACTACTTTGCCAGTTTCATCATATTGAGAACCATGACAAGGACACATAAATTTGCCTTCACTAGCGTTCCAGGGCACTACACAACCAAGATGAGTACAGACAGCATTGATGCCATAGTTTCTTAGGGTAGAATCTCCTTCAACTACGACATAGGTCGGATCACCTTTGAGACCTTGAGCTAAAGTGCGATCGCCTGGTTGATGTTCAGCCAAAAACTCGCTGACGATAATATCATTACCCAAGGCGTCTTTGGCGGTTACCCCACCAGCACCACTGCCCCCAGTATTAGGAATAAAGTATTTTACCACTGGATATAAGGCTCCCAAAGCTACTCCAGTAATTGAGCCAAAGGTGAGCAAATTCATAAATTGCCTGCGCCCTAGATCAGGAACATTATTGTCTTCTGTGTTGGGAGCATTACCAGAAATTTGAGCCATGACTTAAGAGATAAATTGTATTTTTTTGTAAACGTAAGATAATGACAGGGAGTGTTAACTAAGTGAACGCAAGCCCCTCCCTAAAAGGACGGGATACTGTTCACTCTTTAATTCCCCAAAGCAGTTGGGGAGATCTCCGTCTTTAAAAAGTTAGCAGGTTGAGGGCACGTCGGACGGATTTAGTCCCCCCGCTGAACAAAGGGCTTGCACTAAAGCACTCGCTTTATCCTAAAGGACTTGCTCCGCGTCGTGCGAAGCAACAGAGGCACAGCAAGCAAAGCTTGCAAGCGTCGCTTAGACGCGACTTAGGTCAGTAGCCCTTGTGCCGCATGTAAGGGGGACTCCCCTTCTCTTCCTTTAGGGCGCGTCGTCCGCATGTTGTCCGCGCTGTTTAAAGTTTGCATCATAGCCGTTACCAGTAATTTAAATTTGGCAGGGTCTATGTATTGCTTTACTCAAAATGCAGTGTGAACCAATGTATTAAATTATTACAGAGATTGAGAATCCATTCCACTCGGAATTTGTGGCTTTACGAATAAAAATTATGATGACAGGCGAACAATTACACCAGCTCTTATTATCAAAGTGGGGCTGTTCCTACGATATGCAGCTCCGCAAAGTTAAGGGCAAAATCTTTGTTCAGGTAATGTGGAAATACTTGGAACAAGCCTCTTTTCCCCTCTCTCCTCAAGAGTATGCGGAGAACCTCAACGCGATCGCTAATTACTTAAATGCTTGGAACGGTGTAGACCAGATTAGGTCTTATATTGAGAAAACTCGCGAGCGTCCGCGACTCGGAAAAGCCGTTAGTATTCAACTAGACCTCGGAGAACGCAGTTCTGAATGGATTTTGGATGATCTCTAAGTCGCTCTTACTGCATTGTTAAGAAATGTTTCAAGAAGTTACATTTAGAGAGAAATCAATTGCTGGTTAGAGTGATTAGCTAGTTACCGACAATACTCTTGTACTTAAATTTAGTCTGTTAAATACTGTCGGGGTATTTCTGGCAGAATAGTAAACTTGTAAGTGAATTAGAAAGCAGGCTAAAAGTAACATGAAAGGCAAACGAGTTGGCGTAATTGGGGGTGGTCAGTTGGCTTGGATGATGGGTGCAGAAGCACCAAATCTAGACATCAAGCTAATTGTGCAGACGCCCAACCAAGACGATCCAGCAGTTTGCAGGGCGCATGATGTAGTTCTGGCTGATATTGATGATATTGAAGGGACTGCTAAGTTAGCGCAATACTGTGATGTAGTTACTTTTGAAAACGAATTTGTCGATTTAAAAGAATTGCATAAGGTCGCGAAATTACGGAAAAATACTCATTTTTGCCCTAGTTTAGATGCTCTTGTCCCATTGTTAGACAAGTACGATCAACGTCAATATCTCCAACGTATTGGCATTCCTGTGCCAAAATTTAGCCTCTATCCCACAACAGAACATCTTGTTACTGATTATGGCTTTCCTGTAGTTTTAAAAGCACGTCGTCATGGGTACGATGGTCAGGGAACTTTCATCATCAAGAATGTTCAAGATTTAGAATGGTTAGGGAGGACAATCCCTATCAGTGAATTACTAGTTGAAGAATTTATCCCCTTTGAACGAGAATTAGGCATTATTGCTGCCCGTAATGGCTCAGGAGACATAGCTGTTTATCCTGTGACGGAAACCTATCAAGAAAATCAGATCTGTCATTGGACAATTACTCCTGCTGATGTCACCGCAGAAGTTGCGGCAGCAGTAACAGCGATCGCTAGTAAAATCTTGGAAAAATTAAATATAGTCGGCGTAATTGGGATCGAATTTTTCTTAACTGCCGATAATCGAGTCTTAGTGAACGAAATTGCCCCGCGTACTCATAATTCAGGTCATTACACTCTAGATGGCTGTGAGACATCTCAGTTTGCGATGCAGCTAAGAGCAGTTACGGGGCTATCTTTAGGCTCCACAGCATTAAAATCGGCAGGAGCGGTAATGGTAAATCTATTAGGTTATGAAGAATCTGATTCTATTTATCAAGCCCAACGCGATCACATTTTGCAAATTCCCCACAGTTTTGTTCATTGGTATGACAAAACGGCTCGTCCAGACAGAAAACTTGGTCATGCTACCGTAGTACTCAATCAAAAACAATTAACTCAGGCTAAATCTGTAATTAGCAAAATAGAGTCTATTTGGTACGGCAATCGATAATTGTTCTCTGATTTGAGCAAATGTAACGAATTGCAAAGTATAATAATCAAATTGAGTCGTGAACTATGGCGACTTGAGTTACAAACCGTTATTTGAGATTAGTATTTGTAAATGCGAGTTGCGATCGCCGGAGCAGGGCTGGCAGGATTAGCCTGCGCTAAGTATTTGGTAGATGAAGGACATGAGCCGATTGTCCTGGAGCGTCGAGATGTTTTGGGTGGCTTGGTAGCTGCATGGCAAGATGAAGATGGTGACTGGTATGAAACTGGGCTACACGTCTTTTTTGGAGCGTACCCTAACATGATTCAATTATTTAAAGAATTGGGCATTGAAGAGCGACTCCAGTGGAAAGAACACACCCTGATTTTTAATCAGCCCGAAAAGCCAGGAACCTACTCGCGGTTTGATGTTCCCGATATTCCTGCTCCCTTCAACGTCATCACTTCCATTATCCGTAACAATGACATGTTGACCTGGACGCAAAAGTTTAGGTTTGCTGTTGGCTTATTACCCGCGATCGTGCGAGGTCAGCAATATGTCGAGAATATGGACAAGTATGATCTACTGGAATGGTTAGAACAGCAGGGAATTGATGAGCGAGTCAACAGTGATATTTTTATTGCTGCTTCCAAAGCATTAACTTTCATTAATCCTGAAGATGTTTCAGCGACTATTCCTTTAACCGCAATTAACCGCTTTTTGAAAGAGCGTTATGGTTCTAAGGTCGCGTTTCTCGATGGCTCACCGACGGAAAGATTGTGTCAGCCAATGGTGGATTATATTACTGCCAGAGGTGGGGAAGTCCATCTTAATGCTCCCCTCAAACAAATTATGACTGATGAAGATGGAAAAGTTACGGGCTACTTGATTCGGGGTTTAAATGGCGCCCCAGATGAGGTGCTAACGGCGGATGCTTATGTTTCAGCAATGCCAGTCGATCCTTTAAAACCAATGCTGCCCGAGGCTTGGAAAGAGCAAACTTTCTTTCAGGAGATGTGCAAATTGTCAGGAGTTGAGGTGATTAATTTACATCTCTGGTTTGATCGCAAAATTACGGAAATCGATCATCTGCTATTCTCACGCTCACCGTTACTTAGTGTCTACGCTGACATGAGTAATACCTGTAAAGAGTATGCCGATCCCAATAAGTCTATGCTAGAACTAGTTTTGGCTCCAGCAAAAGACTGGATTACTAAATCAGATGAAGAAATTATTGCCGCAACTATGGCTGAGTTGAAAAAGCTGTTCCCGCAACACTTTGATGGTGACAACCAGGCAACACTACTGAAATCAAAGGTAGTCAAAACTCCGCGCTCGGTCTATCGCGCATTAGCAGGTACTCAGTCTGTCAAACCGACGCAAAAAACACCGATTGCTAATTTCTATCTAGCGGGTAGCTTTACCAAGCAAGAATATTTGGGCAGCATGGAAGGTGCCGTGCTTTCTGGTAAACTAGCTGCAAAAGCGATCGCTCAAGATTACCCAGCTGACAAATCAGAAAATAAACCAGCCCCAGCGGTTGCAATTTAGTTTTGTGATTAATTACTTGTTATATGTCCCTAGTAGCAATAGGATGAGACAATGCTATATGGCTAGGGCAAATAATGTAGCCTTCTCTAACTCCTGCCAAACAAAAGACAGTAATTCTGCTTGCTTCTGAATGTTGCAATTACCAAAACCTGAAACGAAAAAAAAATTAGTCTCGACGGACGAGGCATATGAAATTTGTCGTCAAATCACGGCAGAATACGCCAAAACTTTTTATCTTGGCACTTTGTTGATGCCCAAAGAAAAAAGCAAGGCAATTTGGTCAATCTATGCCTGGTGTCGCCTCACCGATGAATTAGTAGACGGTGCTAAAGCCAAATACACGACCAAGGAAACTTTAGCAGCATGGGAACATCAGCTAGAATCGATCTTTGCAGGATATCCAATTGATGATACCGATGTAGCACTTGTTGACACTATCCAGAAGTACCCGATGGGTATTCAACCTTTTCGAGATATGATTGCTGGGCAACGGATGGATCTAATTCAAAACCGCTATCAAACTTTTACTGAGCTTAAGCTCTATTGTTACCGCGTTGCTGGTACGGTAGGTTTGATGTCTAATGCAGTACTGGGAATCGGTACAGATTCTAATGGTGTACCTTGGGAAAAAGACAAACCAATTTATGTCCCCACTGAAGAAGCGATCGCCTTAGGGATGGCAATGCAGCTGACTAATATTCTGCGAGACGTGGGAGAAGATATCCAACGCGATCGAATTTATTTGCCAATCGAGGATCTACACGCCTTTAACTATACTGAGCAAGATTTACTGGCGGGAGTGATTGACGATCGCTGGAAAGCAATGATGAAATTTCAAATTAAACGAGCTAGGGAATATTATAGACAAGCAGAAAATGGCATCCGCTATCTAATTCGTGACTCTCGCTTGCCAGTTTGGGCTTCTCTAATGCTATATCAAGGCATTCTTAATGAGATTGAAGCCAATAACTATGATGTGTTTAATAAGCGAGCTTTCGTATCTAAACCGAAGAAAACGTTGTCTCTTCCTATTGCTTGGTTGAGGGCACAGGTGCTGTAGCAATTCAAAAGCTATTTGTTGCAAACTACAAAATAGTGCGGAAAATTATTATATATGTTGATCGCCTTTAATTTACCAACTAATTATTAAAAGGCGATCTCGATTTTTAACATCTAAGTATGAATTTTACCTTCTGAATGGGAATCTATATACTCAAGTGCTGCATCCGCTAAAAACCCAGAACTAGAATGGTTTATATTTTCCGTGAAATAATCAATTTTGCCTAAAATTCTTTCGGGAAGCATGATATTAACTCGTTGAGTTTATCCTCCAAGTTTAGACAAATCTACTTCAACATTCAAACATTCCAACCGCTTAATTGCTATGAAGGTGCGTTAATTCGGGTTAAGCTGAAGTATATAGAATATTTATCACTAACAACTATTGTTTATGGGACTTCGACTTCTAGCAGGGCTACTGATTTCTCTTTCTCTGTGGTTGGGTAGCTGGGTCATAACACCACCCGCAGCAGCTATGACTTCGATCAAATTGTCAAACCTTTCCTACGAACCTTGTGCAGGGGATGAGGCGGCAGGAAGTGTTACCAGTGGCGATATTAGACCAGTAAGCTGCTATACCATTAAAGGTAAAGCCAAAAACATTTCGGGGAAGACTGTAGTGGATGCCGATGTCTTTGGTCGTATTTATGATGCCGATGACAATTCAACTTTTGAGAATCGAGGACGCATCGGTACCATTGAAGTAGTACCTCCAGGAGTCAGCGATTTTGAATTTAGAATCAGCGTTCCTGCAAATCAGCCAACACCTCTAAAACTAAAAAATTTCAAAGCGTCTGGATTTGCAGAAAAAGTTCGTCCCTATTACTATGACGATTTCGAATATAACGAATAAGTTTAGAATCCGCTGGCAAAGGATGCAGCAGAAAATGAAGCCAATGAACTCTGAACAAACTGGAGTAGAAACAGCGCCAAAATTGCCGAGATATCAATTCCTCCCAAAGGAGGAATAATTGAGCGAAAAATATTGAGGTAAGGATCAGTAATGGGAGCTAAAAACGAAATAATCTGTCCTGCCCATTCTGCCGTCTGAAACCAAGATAGCAAGATCCGTACAATCAACAATACCCAGTAAATCTGAAGAAAGCTAAGAAGACTAGTAACTATTAAATTCATAAATTTAATAAACTCCTGAGTGATTTAATATTGGATTAGTGTAATTATCATAACTTTACTTATTCTAGAGGAAAAACTACGCAGATAAAAATACCTCAAGAGCTAGTAATTACCGACTGTATTCAGTCAAAAGTCAACGGACTCTGCAACTATAGCCTTAGGGTGAGCAACATCTGGGTTAATTGCTAGCCCATAACAATAGCTTTTACCCACCTTCCTCTGATTATTGGTACTTAAATCCACGCATCTTGCCTGGATTTAGCAACCCTAAAGGATCTACTTGTTTTTTGAAAGCTACTTTCTGAGCATCGATTTGTTTATTGCCCCCATCCTCAATGGTGTAAACATGAGGATTGGCAATGAATGCACCCTGGGATTCATGATCGGCAATAATCTCATTTAACCTAGCTTCGGTAGTATAACGGATCAACTGTAGTCCCGCAGGTACGGCTTTCGCTCCTGCCCGCAAAAATTCAAGATGAATCATGATTTCATCTCCTGCCTGTTGATATAGTTTTTCTAGCCTCTCCAGAGTAAAGTAAAAAGTTTGTAGATATGTCAAATTACGATCAACACTTCGTGCATGAAGCGTGGTGTGGTTCCAAGTAAACTCTAATATACTAGTTCCTTTAATCGCTGCAACGGCATTTTTACTGTAGGTGATTGTTCCTTGATAATGTTTAACCAAATCCTGGAAAGGGGCCCAATCATATTCTGATACCATCAGCAAAGCGCAGTGTTTACCTTGAGGTATGTAGTTTTGCAATGGGGCAAAATAACGAGCAATGGGCGCCGCATGAATACTAACCAGCTTTTTAACGATCCCGTTGCTATCACTCAGAGCCTGTCCAAACTGAGCCGCAGTCATAAAATCATCAAAAATGACGATCGCTTCTTGCCAGGGATAAGCAGGCGCTATGGGAATTTCTAGCTCGGTAATGATTCCTGTGGTGCCGTAGGCATGAAGTACGTTTTGCACTTGATCTCCTTCTAATTCGATCACTTTAGGCTGTGCTTCCAGCGTAACTAGGCGTACTTTTCTGAGATTACCGCGATCGCTTATTTGACCATAATTGACTGAACCCATGCCAACACTGCCACCTCCAATAAAGCCGCCAATGCTAGCAGTACGGTAAGTTGAAGGAGCCATACGCAATTCCCAACCAATTGCTCTAGCTTGTTTATCAAATGCTGCCATCTTCACTCCAGGCTGCACCCGAGCGCTTCCAGGCTCTAGACTTAGCACCTGATTCAGCTTACTGGTGTCGAGAATGATGCCACCTTCGAGGGGAATGCATTGCCCATAGTTGCCTGTGCCTGCACCTCTAACCGTTAAAGGAATTTTGGCTTCAACACAAACTTGAGCAACTTGTAATACTTCCGCTTCGGTCGTCGGAAATACAGCTAATTCGCCACGCTTATCCTGTAGTTGCTGTTGGAGAATAGGGCTGAAGTGGTAGTAATCTAAGGATAGTTTAGTTAAACGATCGCTATCTCTAGTGGTTTCAATTCCTGATAATTTATCGGCGATCGCTTGATAATCGATATCTCTATTTATATTCATAAATTTAACTTTTTGTTTCAATTTATTGTGACGTAAAGTCTTGCATCGAGCAAGATTGAGCTATCTATCCTAATTCTCTCTTCAGGATTTTCCATATCATAAAAAGCTATATACAACTTTTGAATATACAATTAAAAGAAAGATATTGTTTGTCGATTAATATGGCTTCAGAAAATAAGGATGAGCCGCTGAATCTCACTCTGACAGAAGAAAGTATTCTAAATGCACTATTGTTTCGAGAAAGATATGGTTTAGAGATTATGAAAGCGATCGCCCAAGCGAGTAAAGGCAAGAAAAGCATCGGCTTTAGTTCTCTCTATCCCAATTTGCGGAAACTAGAAAAACGGGGCTTTGTAACTTCTCGTTGGGGAGATGAGACTCCAGAATCAATCACTGGTGCAAGAAGACGTTATTACAAAATTACTGGTTCTGGAATTGCAGCAGTCAATCAGAAACAAGAATTTCTGAACGCGTTACAGCATCTAACCCCTGCATTAGGAGAATTATAAATGGGACGGAGAACTTCAGGCAGAAGCAACAAGTGGCTGAGAAAATTATTTCTCTCTGGTTTAATTTTATTAAAGACAATCTCCTTTAACCTCAGAAAGTTTTGCCGATTTGCGGTGGGGCAAATATTATTCGAGATAACTTTGGTTATGTTAGTGATCGGATTATCATATCTGTTCACAGCTTGGGGCATGACCTTGAATGCAGCTTTGATTCTAGCGATCGCTCTAACTATAACTGTCTTGTCGCTTGCGGGACTGATGTGGTTTAAATTTAACACCAGAGACAAACTCAAAGGAGAGTTAAAAATAGCTCGTTTAATTACCCTAGCCATTGCCCAGAAAACATCTAGAGAATGGGATGAATATCAAGACTGGCTTCACGACATTATGTTGTATCGTCAGCAATTATTAAATGCGAATCAGCCCCAATGGCAAGTTAGTCTAATTACTTACTGGCAGTTAGGCAAATTTGCCATCGTCGTAGTCATCAGCAAAATCAAACAAGTTGCAGCCAATATTAGGCGATCCCTCTAGTAACTAACTAAAAATTAATATATGTTTGCGGATAGTTTTATTTACAGGTTTTCTCTGAAACCTTCTCCCTGATCCATCCTTGGAGTTACTGAATCAGGATTTTGCGGCGATTCCAGCTTGTCCAATTGAGGTTCGGAAATAGTTTGCTGCATCAACCAGTAAGTGCTGCCAAAGATAACTCCTCCTAGAGCGATCGCCAAACCAACAATAGAACCTAGTTGGCTCTTTTTTGACTCTTGTGACAAGAATTTGCTTGGGGGAAGATCGACTTCAATCGCTGCGGGTGGACTATCCACTAAAGTAAGATCGCGATCTGGGCTTGATAAATTAACCTCACCACCAGATATCAATGGTATAGCCAAATTATTTCTCGGTACTTCTGAGACAGAGACAGTTGGTGTTCTATTCTGGAGCAAATCATCAGACCAAGAGGGGTTGATCGCCTTATCTAATTGAGGCTTGGTCACACCAGCATCAGCAAGCGCATTCAAAGCCTGCAATGTCTCTGCTGCCGATTGATAGCGATCATTAAAATGATAGCGGGTCATTCTGGTTAGAATTTGAGCTAACTGGGGACTTACCTGAGCCAGATGTGACCATAACAATTCTCCATTATCATCTTCCTCCAATTCCAGAGGCGCGACTCTGGTTAATGCTTGAATGCCGATCATACCTAAAGCATACAGGTCACTGGTAGCTCGCGGTTTACCTCTAGCTTGTTCTGTGGGCATATAACCTTTTGTCCCTACAGGAATAGTTAACTGTCCTAGATTAGTATGCCCTTGAAGCATGTTTTTTACCGTACCGAAATCGACCAGAACTATCTTTTGATCGCACTGGCGACGAATGAGATTAGCAGGTTTGAGGTCGCGATGAATTACTCCTTTAGAGTGAATAAAATCTAAAATTTGAAGGGTATCTGCTAGGAGTTCAATAACTTTGCTTTCTGACCAAGCAAATTCTGGATTTAGCTCCCGTTCTAGAGTTTGACCTTTAATATATTGCTGTACTAGGTAAAACTTTTCAGCTTCTTCAAAGTAAGCCAAAAGTTCGGGTATTTGTTCATGATGTCCCAAGTTGTGTAAAGCAGAAGCTTCTGCTTTAAATAAGCGTCGAGCAACTTGCAAAAACTTAGACTCTTCAACAGTGGGAGAGAGTTCTTTAACAACACACAAATCTTTTCCTGGAAGTTGAGTATCCTCTGCTAGGTAGGTTTTACCAAATCCTCCCTTGGCAATATATTCGAGAACTTGATAACGAGAGCCTAAGATTTTTGACTTCACAATTGAGCGTTAGCTAAAATTTCCTGTCCCTTATGAAAGACATGAATATTCTAGTATCAAATAAGATCGATTTTATCAGATCTAAATTGAGGAGCGATCGCTAATTTAACCTTACTTGAGATTCAGTTTGACTGAGGTGAGAGGTATCTCCACATAATTCTAGCTTCCAAGTTTGGTCTTGAACGCGAACCACTTTAGTTAAACAACAAAGAGCTACTTTAAATTCGGGAGTATCAGCAACTAAACCTTTAGTCGCTCCATATACTGAAGCACCGTGCCCTACAATCAAAAGATCCGAAGAAAATCTAGCAATCAATTGTTTAATTGTTGCTGCGGTTCGTTGATCGACTTCTGCTTTGCTTTCAGGATATTGGGGATATTGGCAAGATTGATAACCCCAGTCGATCACAGGATATTCCCGAGCTAAATAATCTTGAGGATGAATTTCTGGGGATTCGCTCATCCAGGCTGCATTATGCCATTCACTCAATCCTGCTTCTAACTTGATTGGCAGATTAAGAATTTTGGCTACTTCATTGGCAGTTTGAATAGTCCGTAAAAAAGGAGACGCTAAAATATGGTTGATATTTTCTGATTTTAGCCTCTGTCCTAATTCTGTGGCTTGAATCAAACCATCCTCTGATAGAGGAGGATCGTAACGTCTTGCAGCCGTATTAAACCATTCTGGATTGACAAAATCAAGACGGTTTCCATGTCTAGCTATCCAAACTGTTTGGGGCATTGTGGTAAATCTAGATTAAGAGTATGAGGCACATTTTATTGTCGATCAATATCAAGCAAAAGTTTAGTCTGAGTATCAAATACTAAATTTTTGGTGTAGCTGATACCTCGATAAGTGTAATAGTGGATTGGTCTAATG
>JBCDEP010000172.1:0-13177 GCA_039179675.1 Cyanobacteria bacterium P01_G01_bin.67 | reverse complement strand
GAAGAATTTTGGTATCCCAAAGTTATCAAGGAAACTTTAGTGACCTATATCAAAGCTAAAAATAGCTTAATTGAAGGAGTAGAAGATTATTCTAAATAAGTTTCTACTTAATTACCGTCCAGGTTATATTGAAACCTATTATTACTTCATCATTAATATATATTGAGTACTATGCATAAAATACTATTAAAAATCACAATTGCAGCTGTATTAATTCCTGCATCTTCATTTATGTCTTTAAACTGCATTTATAATCTGAACGTTGCAAATGCAGATAATACAGTAATAAGACAAATATCAAATGATGATATTGAGATAATACGAAGAAACCTGGAAATAATTAAAAACAATTATGTTTTAAAAGAGCTACCTACTCCTCAAGAAGCTCCAGCAGATCTAGAAACCCCAACAGACCCCATAACATATAATCACGAAAACTTATCTGCCATACTTAATGCAGTTGAAGCAACAAAACCAGTTTCTCAAGTTATTAAAGATACCCAAGAAAAACAACTTGTCCAATTCAAAGTATTGGAAGAGTTTAGAAAAAATTTGAATTCAACAGAAGTTATCGATGGTATTCAAAAACTCAATAGTATATTTGATGAAATTGATGAATCATCAAATGATATCGGTTTCTTAATTGATTTCTCAATGATCGTATCAGCGATAATATTGTTAATGGCGGCAAGTATTTTATGGAAATATGCTAATAATAGACATAATAACATTACTCCTGTTTACGAAAATAATTTTCAAAAGATAGACAAGAAAATAAACAGTATTATCAATGAATACCCAAAAATCAATAAAATTTATCCAAAGAAAGGCTGGAAGGAAAAAGATAAAGACACTATCATTAATATCCAGGGGGAAAATCTCGATAAAGTAGAAGAAATATTTGTTGGAGATGAAAGATGTTCTGTTTATAACAATCAGAAAAGTAATGATTTTATACAAGTTAAATTACCTCCAGCTCCTTCCCTTGAAGACAAAACAGTTAATGTAACTGTTAAAACTGATAATAGCTCAAGTGCAACTGGGTCTTTTACATATGAAAATAATGTACAGATTAAGTTACTTGATGATAAAGATAAAGTTCATGAAGATCAAAAAAATATAGTGGTTGCAAATTCTGGTGGCTGGCAAGAGCTAGCAATTCAAGGTGTAAAATCATCATATGAGTTTCAATTGATTCAGTATAATGGTGGATTAAGACCAGCGAAAAAACTCCCATTAAAAGATACTATTTTGTTTAATGAAAAAACTTTGCTAGTTAAGTATCCTTCTGTCGACGAATTTGCAGGTATCATCAACTACGAATATCTTAAAATCATTGACAGAGATAGTAGCAAATTTAAAGAATATAGTATTCAATGGAAAAGTCATTAACTCAGTAATAACAATAAAAAAACAGTTCATAACTGTAAATATTGATTTTGAATATAGAATTATAAACTTATATTTTGTCGATAGTTTATTTATTAAAAAAAATAATATCAGATGATTTCATCCAACTTCTGGTACCAAAAAATTGACAAGATTTACTAGCTACTTTAACGGCAGAACCTAAAGCAGAAGCAAAATCTGACTGAAGAATATAATGACAAAAAGCACCGTGAAAAATATCTCCTGCGCCAAGGGTATCTACAGTCTTAATTGCAGGGATTGGCAGAGTTGATCTTTTGCCTTTGGTAAGATATTGAATTGGATTGGCACCATTAGTAATTGCAATCTGAGAAATTCCTTGTTCTTGAAGAAAATAAAAGACATCATCAGTGCTTTTACATTGAGGAGGATAAAAGTTGGCAGAACAGATTGCATAATCAACAAAAGGTAGTATGACCTCTAATCCAGATTTCCAGCTACCACCGTCCATTACTATTGGAATTTGTCTAGCTTGAGCTATTTTAGCGATCACTAAACTGATTGGTAACTGATGACCATCAACCAAAACGATATCTGTCTCTTTGAGCAAATCTGGGAAACTTAAATTCTCAACTTGAGATTTAACAGCATTAATTGAAATAACCGCTCGTTCTCCTGTAGTACTGGTAACAATGATCGAGGAGATGACAGGAGGTTCAGTTTTTTGGGGAATTAAATCAACAATTTCTACTGAATGTTGTGCTAAGTCATTTCTAATCAACTGAGTCAAAGGATGTTGTCCTAAGACAGTGATTAATTGGCTCTGATTACCCAGATAATTGAAAGCTACTGCCGCATTGGTTGCGGGTCCTCCCCCCACAGTTAGGTAATCTTGAGCAACTATTTTGTGGTTTTTTTCTAGAGAGCGATCGCTCAAATAGAGTATATCTAAGGTAACTAAGCCGACAAACAAGCCTCGATACTGCATAAAATACTAGTGGTTAAACTATCCTTGCTAAAGATCATATCGAGCTACTAATAGATGTGGACATTACCTTCAACAGATTGTTAGAAACAAGATTTTTCTTAGTGGGGGTAGGAGTAAATTACAAGCTGTCTCTTACTCTTGCTCCATCAACCGCGTAAACTTTTGCTTCATTTCCAAAATCTGTTGTTCGCATTTAGGCATAGCTACTAAGCGGATATCTATTTCCAGAATATTATCCAGTCTAGTAGTTTTTTCCCAAATCTTGACTTCGCTAGCCGATTCATGCTGATAGCGAAAGGTCACAATTTCTGAGCCTACTTCCAAAATTTCAACATTTTTCAACCAGCCGTTACTGCTTTTAATAAATAACCATACGTTAGACTGACCGATTAATTCTTGTAATTTGCGTTCCATAAAATAAGATTCCGTAAGCCTCATAATTTGCAAAATATTGTATCTACCATAAGATATATTTTTCAAACTTGGAGAAATAATAATTACAAAATTAATCATTCTCAGGAAAGATGCCAAAAATTCAGAAAAATTTTATTTGATTTATAGTCGTTATCAAGCTGATCAGAATGAAATGTTTTGAGTCTGCCGTTCTATCCCTACTGCCGAGTAATACCTTTCATTTGATAGAAGCGCGATCTCCTGGTACTTCCATAAATTAAGATCGTAAATAAACGCGAGCTTAAGCATAGTTAATGTCCAATATTCAATACGTCGGTATGACTGTCGCCAATATGGAGCAGTCCCTCAAATTTTACTCAGAAGTTCTCTTATTCAAAAAGATCAAAGATATTGAAGTTGCAGGAGCAGATTGGTCACAATTACAGGGAGTTTTTGGTCTGCGGATGCGGATTGTGCAGATGCAGTTAGGAACAGAAATAATTGCTTTGATGGAGTATTTGACACCCCAAGGAAGACCAACGCCTCCAGATTCTCGTAGTAATGATCGCTGGTTTCAACATATTGCGATCGTCGTATCAAACATAGAGGAAGCCTATCAGCATGTTCGTAAATTTAATGTTAAACATACCTCTACTAGTCCCCAGCAATTACCAGAGTGGAACAAAAAATTAGGAGGAGTCAAGGCATTTTATTTTAAAGATCCTGATGGACATAATCTAGAGTTAATTGAGTTTCCTGCCGACAAAGCAGCGGATAAATGGCAACAGGATACAAACCAATTATTTTTAGGAATAGACCATAGTGCGGTGGGAGTCAAAAATGCTGCCGCGAGTTTTACTTTATATTGCGATCGCCTAAACTTAGAATTGATGTTACAGGCGGAAAATTACGGTACAGAATTTGAACATATTACCTGTGTCTTTGGTTCAAGGGTGCAGGTCAACAGCTTACAAGGTCAGGAAGGAATTGGCTTTGAATTACTAGAATACATTGCTCCTACTGGCGGCAGAGATATGCCAGTGGATAGTCAAGCAAACGATCTTTGGCACTGTCAAACCATCATCGCAGTTTCGGATCTTTCTACCTTAGCCGAGCAACTGCGTTCTGCACCCTGTCAGTTTGTTTCACCTGGCGTAGTTAAAATGTCGTCTTCAGAATTAGGATTTAGTCAAGCTTTGGCAATTAGGGATTTAGATGGTCATGTTTTACATTTAGTGCAAGAGTAAATTTTAATCAGCAGTCACAGCAGAAAACTCGACAAAAAAAAGACGCTAGATTACAGGTTGATTGATCTATCTAGCGTCTACTCTATTTAATAATTAATTAAAACTAACAACAGTCACTCTTAAGAGAGTCCTTCTAGCTGGGTCGTCACGACTCTTAATCTTAAAGTGCGATCGCCTCTTTTCACCGTAAACTGCAAGGCTTTGTTCAGACCACTACCATCCACAACTCCCTGTAACTGTCCTGCATCAGTGATTGCTTGACCATCAATAGACGTGATTACATCACCCAAACGTAATCCTGCGGCTTCTGCTGGGGTATTAGGTAAAACCCTTACTACCAGAACTCCTTCTACTTCAGGAATGGTGAAGGGGGAGTTAGGATTACGATTATTTCTTTGGGCTAATTCAGGGGTAAGAGTCCGCATTTGCACTCCAATATAAGGATGAGGTACCTGTTTACCCGCAGCCAAAGTATTAGTAATTGATCGTGCTTTATCAATGGGAATGGCAAAGCCAATACCGTTAGCATCAGGACGAATTGCCGTGTTGATGCCGATTACCTCCCCGTTTTGATTCAATAAAGGTCCTCCTGAGTTACCAGGATTAATTGCGGCATCGGTTTGTAAAAAGTCAATCCGCTTGTCGGGTATGCCAACTTGAGCCGAAGAACGAGTTAAGGTACTAATAATCCCTAGAGTAACTGTATTATTTAGTCCGACAGGATTTCCTACAGCGATCGCCCAGTCGCCGAC
Organism: Cyanobacteria bacterium P01_G01_bin.67; assembly: GCA_039179675.1. Taxonomy (GTDB): domain Bacteria; phylum Cyanobacteriota; class Cyanobacteriia; order Cyanobacteriales; family Xenococcaceae; genus Waterburya. The sequence continues at coordinate 8,429 of JBCDEP010000172.1, read as the reverse complement.
TTGGACATTTTCCGAATTCCCCAAGGGAGCAATGGGTAAATCTACTCCAGGAGCATCTATTTTAACCACTGCCAAATCGGTTACTTCATCGGTACCTTTGACAATTCCCTCAAATTCTCTTCCATCCTTCAGGGTTACAGTTACACGATCTGCACCACTAACCACATGGGCATTTGTTAACAGAATGCCGTCTTTTTGAGTAATAAAGCCAGATCCTTGCCCCCGTACCTGTCTTTCTCTAGGCATACCGCCACCAAAGCGATCGCCAAAAAACTCCCGAAAAAAAGGGTCTTCAAAAAAGGGATCCATTCGAGTGGCGACAGTCTTTTCCGTATCAATTCTGACAACTGCGGCACCTGTTTTCGCTACTGCTGCTGCCACGAAACTGCCAGAGTTAACGGGAATCGGTGCCTGTGCCTGAAGTTTTGATTCTGCCTTGAGAGCAACAGAATTATTTTTATAGTTTAATTTAGAGTCTAAAGGTAACGTATCTGCTTGAGAAGACATTACTCTAATAGTGCTAAAAGTCAAAATGACTCCTAAAAAAAGCGCTGTAGCGTGACTAGCCACTTTACCTAGAAATCGCTTGTTTTTCATTATTTTATTAGCTCTGATTATTTAATCACGTCATACTCTACTATCATAGCTTGCAAGAATCTATCCTTTGCTTGCCAAGTTTATGATTTGGGTTGATCAAAAAGCAAGTTCAATTTTGGTTTATTTGCACCAAGCCTGAGCCAATAACTTATGATCTGTAATTAGTCTTGAAAACTCGATATTCATTGATAGACTAATTTGAAAGCAGCTTAGATTATTGATATAGCTCATGGTGAGTATGCCTCTCTCTTCTAGTTCTTTTGCGATTGATTTTGGTACCAGCAATACGGCGATCGCCAGATGGAATGCCGTAACTCAGAAAGCTGAACTAGTGAAATTGCCTGGCTTATGTCAACAGTTTGGGACTCAACCGCCACTAATTCCCAGTTTGTTATATGTAGAAGATGCCGCAGCACAGCAGGTAATTGCAGGACAAATATTGCGCGATCGCGGATTGGATTTTAGTAATAATCCTCGATTTTTTCGCAATTTTAAGCGAGGTATTGGTACCTCAATTCAAGGCTTTTTACCCGAACTTGATGGCAAAAAAATTTCTTTTGAACAAGTTGGAACTTGGTTTCTGCAAGAAGTGATTACAAGTCTGCAAACAGAAATGGCAACAGAACTTGAGTCTCTAGTGCTAACAGTTCCAGTTGATAGCTTTGAGTCCTATCGTCATTGGTTATTAGAGATTTGCCAATCTTTAGCAGTGTCACAGATCAGCATTTTAGATGAGCCAACTGCGGCTGCTTTGGGATATGGAATTGTCGATCAAGAGTTGTTATTGGTAGTGGATTTTGGTGGTGGTACAGTAGATTTTTCTCTAGTACAGTTGTCTACCTCTAGTTCTCCCCAAGGTTATCTGCTCAAATGGGGCAACAAAATGTTGGGAAAAAGTTCAGTACAGCCTAAAAATATCGCGCGAGTAATTGCCAAAGCAGGGGCTAATCTTGGCGGCACAGACATTGATAATTGGCTAACCGATTATTTCGCGACCACTCAGAATCTGCCCCAATCTGCCCTGACAACTCGTTTAGCCGAAAGACTTAAAATCAAGCTCTCAGAGAGTGAAGCAGCCCAGGAAGTATATTTTGATGATGAAACCTTAGAAACCTATCGACTAGATTTAGACCGCTCTCATTTTGAGGATATTCTGCGGCACCAAGGTTTTTTTGAACAACTTGATAATTTGATGAATCTGGTATTACAGCAAGCCAAGGGTAGCGGAATAACCACTAATGATATTGAATCGGTGTTACTTGTCGGAGGGTCGGTCAGAATTCCTGCTGTGCAACGTTGGATCAAACAATATTTTGATGAAGCTAAGATAAAAAATCAATTTCAGCTTGAGGCGATCGCGACGGGAGCCTTGCAGGTGACACAAAATTTGGAGGTTCAGGACTTTTTGCATCATAGCTATGGCATTCGCTATTGGAATCGCAAAACCAACAGTCATGATTGGCATCCCATTATCAAAACAGGACAAGCTTATCCACTACAACAGCCTGTTGAACTACTTTTAGGAGCCTCTAATCCTGCTCAGAGTAGTATCGAGCTTATTCTCGGAGAGTTGAGTACCGATATGGCAACAGAAGTGTACTTAGATGGAGATCGTCTCATAACTCGTACGATCACTGCTAAAACCAGTAAGATCCAGCCTCTAAATGATCGAGAGGGAGCCAGAACTATTGCTGTACTTGATCCTGCGGGCAATCCTGGTAGCGATCGCCTACAGCTGCTATTCAACGTTGATCGTGACAGACACCTACGGATCACGGTGAATGATTTATTGACCAAGCAATCTTTACTGAATAATTACATAGTAGCTAAGCTAAATTAAAGAAGCATACTGTAATATGTACTTATGTGAAAACAACTAAATTAAACATCTGTGTTTTTCAGTAATTACACGCATTTTTTTACGTTTAGAGGGCTAATGACTCAGCTGCAATCGGATAATTCTACTATGGCTCTTATTAAGCGGCTGAAACTTTTCTAGCTGATTATTCCTAGCCTGGTCTACATGACTTAATCAAATAGCAATACTACATCATAGTTTTTCAGTACTATTACTGGTTTATTTGCAATCATTTACTAGTAATTGAATAACTGCATTAAATAGATAAATTCATCGTACATAAGGTGAGCATATTGCAGCCTAATAAATACCTATAGAAGATAACTGAGAATCAGAGAGAGTAATGAATCATACCCGAGTCAATATACTGAATGTTCCTATCGATAATATAGGTATGTACGAGCTTCTCGATAAGCTGAAGGACGGCGGTGTAGTATTTACACCAAATGTCGATCATTTAGTTAAGTTGAGAAAAGATCGTGAATTTTACCAGGTATATTTAGATGCCGACTACAGAGTGTGCGATAGTCAGCTCATCATCTATGCCTCTCATTTTTTAGGTCAACCTATTCGTGAAAAAGTCTCAGGTTCGGATTTATTTCCTGCTTTCTATCGACGGTATGGTAACGATGAAGAAGTCAAAATCTTCTTATTAGGTGGTTTGGAAGGAGTTGCGGCACGAGCTGGTCGTCGAATTAATGCTAAGGTGGGTCGCAATATGGTTATTGGTTGCTATTCTCCTCCATTCGGGTTTGAGAAAGATCCAGCCGAATGCAGAAAAATTATCGATATAGTAAACCACTCTGGGGCTAATGTCTTGGCAGTGGGGGTTGGCGCACCTAAACAAGAAAAATGGATTGCTCAACATCGCTCCAGCTTGACAGCAATTTCAACTTTCTTTGCCATTGGTGCTACGATCGATTTTGAAGCGGGAGAGCTTCGCAGATCCCCCAGTTGGATGAGTTCAGCTGGTTTGGAATGGCTATACAGACTAGTTTTGGAACCTGGAAGACTTTGGAAAAGATATCTGGTCGAAGATGTGGCTTTTTTTGGTTTAATCTTACGCCAAAAATTTAACTTGAACCGCAATCGTAACTTTTCTCGCAAAAAAAATATATTTGAGTCAAGATAGTTAAACTGAAATTGTTGTTGAAGCTATTTTATAGTATTACTCAACATTGATAGCTGGGTTTCATTATTTCAATAATTTTGGGCTACGAGATGATTTTAAATTAATTAGACATTGGTTATTTTGCTAAATCCACTGAGGAGAGTAGTATATTTGGGTGAGGTTAAGTTTAAGCAAATACTTCTCAATAATTTAGATTTTCAGTTAATGAAATTCTAAAATGAATCCATATTTATGCTGTAAAGTGCCAAAAATTCTGTAATTTAAGACAAACTCAAAATTAAGGTTCACTAATGTAAAATAAGCCATATTGCTATAGCTTATTTACTCTTGATAAGACATAATTGAAGTAGAGGGAGTGTTAGAAAGGAATAAATGAAATGTTGGAAAGGGTGGTATTGGCTGCAATAATAACTTTTTGTGTTTACTTATTTTTGAATTTGGGTGGAAAGTCTTCCAATAGACCATCTCTCGATGCTCAAAAGCAAGTAATCCCTGAAATTATCGAAAAAATCGCTACTTTTTCCTGGTAATTGATTTTTTTTGTGCAGTAATTGACGATGCAAACATAGGGGAAAACTATTTTTTAATACCAGTATTTAGTGCCAGTTTTGTAATTGACTACGGTAGTTATGTAATTGATCTAAAGCCTGATCACGTTGCCCTTCAAATCTTGCTGCGATCGCAATTGAGCAGATTCCTGCTAACAAGCCGATGACCCATTTAAGAAAAGAGTAAGTCAGCACTAAAATTATCAATTGGTGTATGGCGGTTAGAATTAGGGTAATTGTACCTGCGAATAAAAAAGCTCTAATTTTCAAACCCAAACCAATAAAAATAAAGCTAAAACTAATCACTCCTGGCATAATTAACGGCTGATAAAGTAGCGTCGCGATGCAGAGTATGCTGCTACCGACAAGACGAAGATAATGTCGAGGCTGACGGCGCAATTGATAGTAAGAATCTATTTGAGCTACGTATAAAATTGAACAGCTAATGGCTGCCGCGACCCAGATAAAATTGAGCTGATATTGCCAAGCTAACTTGACTATTAGCCAATTGATAAAGCCTAAGCTGATATAGCTCCAGCGAATTTGATTTTGACCATAGGCAAGGCGTAAATAAAATAATGCAGTAACTACTAGACTGAGACTGGAAATATCTTCTGCGGTCACTAAAGCCATTAAGGTAGGTATAATCAAGGCGGTACGTTGCCAAGGTGTAGTTCGCCACCCTAAATTTTGCCAAGGTATTTGATAGATTAGTAGTGCCACAGCGCAAGTAAAGATGACTCGCCAAGGATCAAACAAGCTTAATTTACTGATGATTAGTCGGCTGTAGACTAAGGTGGCAGCCATTTCGACTATACCAACATACACCCACCAATCCTGATGTTCTCTAGTCTTATTTTCTCTTCCTTGAATCACAGCATAAGTCGCTAGACAAAGGCTAGTACCGATACTTAGAAGAGTTAGACGGGGGGCTATATTTTCTAAGGCAATGGCAGCAGCAATAATTTTGAGGATACAGCTAAACGCCCAATGTAGATGGGCAATGAAGATTGCAGTTGGGATCTTAAGTTTAAACAGAGTTGGATGCGACTCATTACTAACCCCCCCAGCAATGTCACCAGCCTTGAGCGGCAAATCCTTGGTTAAAGCTATTAAGTAGGCACCAAGACGATAGCTAAGAGCGATCGCCGCAGTCACGAAAGCGAAGATAGTTAGTCTATCAGTGGCGTTAATTGCGGTGGCAGAAAATATTTGATAACCGACTAATTCGTAAATACCCAGAGAAATACTCGCAACCCCAGCATAGTTAATTACTGTCTGAAGCCGATAATTTTGCTGTTGAGTGTTGAGCAGAATGAAAGCTGTCCCGAGAATTAGTAATCCTGTATAGGCACTGAAATATGACAGCCGCCAGATTATGCCGCAGCACGCATAGATTAGAGGCACGTAAGCTAAATTTAAGCTTGCCCAAGGCGAATCGGTTTGATGAATCCAGTTGACAATGCCCACCATAATTAGTCCGAGAATAATGTTGACAGTGGCAAAAAGTGAGCCATTCCCACCGAAGAGTATCATTAACCCGACGCTCAGTAATTCCCCGAGCCAGATTAAAGTGTACAATACATAATTATTTGGCTGCTGATGATAACGCCAGAAGATTGCGCCAGTAACTAGACTAGCAGTAACCAAATACGAATAATTAATTACAAAATCTCCAAAATTAAAATTACAGTAAACAACAGTCATGGAAACTATTTCAAGAGCGATCAAAGCGATCGCCCAATAGTCTAGTGCGGTGATATATTTGTTGATCAATTTGAAATTTTTAGCCTCAATACCAACACCTAAGATTCCGTGAGCCTTACGTTGAGATATGTAATCAAATTTGGGGGTGTTGCTAATCTTGAGTAGATAAACGCGAAGTCGATATAAACCGAGGATCAGGACGCTACCTAACAATAACCAATGTCCAATACTAAGAAAATTGGGATCGATGAAAACCAGAGATAGGCTAAAAATCAAGCTGAGGACAAAGCCTAAATGAGTTATGGTAACTAAAGTGCGGCGCAAATTAAAGGCATTAACAAACATCAAAGTGATCGCTACCGTTAATGCTATTAATCTGGTTTCTGGTCTACCCAAAGTCAGGAATTGCACTCCAACCAAAGCAGTACAGCTTAAAACAGTTGCTAAACGCCGCTGACGCAAGTTTTGAGTCAACTTAGCCACTAAAGACAACATTGCTGGTACAATCAACCAAATTAAACTCCAGCGAAATGAGTTGATTGCCCAGGAAGATGCGGTCAGGTAGTCGAGAAAACAGAGATAGCTGATAGCGCTCAGGAATAAACCAAAATACCAGCAGCTTTGCTGAAAATAAACAGCAAAACTAGGTTGATGCTTCTGTTTTACTCGACGCAGATAGAATGTCCACTCCAGCAGTACTAACCCAATGAGAATTGCACCCCACCAGGGTTGATTCAAATTAGACAGAGTGAGTTTAATGCCATTGATAAGGGTAACTAAGCCTAATAGATGGGTGAGGTAAACTAGGCTAATTCTAGTCGGATGACGAATTTGAGCTACCCGAGCCAAAGTCAGAGTCGATAAAATTAAGTTTAGAGATCGCCAGATTGGATTAGTAATGCTCAGAAAAGTTAGGATAATTCCTAGTAATAAGGTTAAATATTCAGCATAAATAGCTAATTGAGCTTTTTGTCGACGATATAGCCAACTAGTAACCAAAATAAATAGAATTATGTAGGGAAATAAGGTTATTCCTAGGAGAGATTCTGGGAAATATTCAGTCTTAGTTATTGTTTGGGACAATTCCCAGACTTGAATGCGCCAACTTTCAGGAATCAACTCTTTAGCCAGATATAAAGTTTGTAACCCAATTAAAAAGATCGCAGTCAAATCTTTTTTACGCCAGTAGCGAATTAAGCGTTGATAAAAAAGATGGATAACTAAAACACTAATGCCGATAGTTTGCCCAAAAAATAATGATGACTGAGTAATTGCGCTCACCACAGAAATCGACCACGCAATTACTAACAGAGTCATGCCAACCGCATAAAATATCTGGCTGAGAAAGGGATGCATATTTTCGGATAAAGACTGCTGATTAGCGTCAAGATTATGCTTTTTGATTGGGGTTAAATATATCATTATTAACTGCCAAGCCAGAAAGGCGATCGCCAAACAATAATAAGGCAGCTGATGGATTCCTGTGAGTAATATTCTCGATAATAATAATGACCAGGTTATTAATATTAATAAAAAATCAAAAGTAGGGTATTTTTGGCTCCGCCGTAAGAATCGACTATTAACAATAGTAATTGTAATAATTCCACCATAGACTAGAAATAGCTTGAGCCAAGGGATATGCCAGAGCAGATGAACATAGCATAAGCCAAGAAAAATTGAGCTTATGATGGCTTTTCTTGGGTGCTGAGGTGATAGAAAAATACTAGTGCTCAAGCTGAGAATAGCGAAAGTAATTACGAGCCACTCAATCGTATTTTTACCTAAACTTAAATAATTAATTGCCCAAAAATTAATCGGTATCAATAAAGTCGAAATCTGAGTTAAAGTCTTAGAAGTTAATTTCAAGCCATCTTGTTTGCTTGTCCAAAATCCTATACCCCAAAACCCAAAAGTATAAATCAAAAGTACTAAATACTGCACAAAAAGCGGAAAATTTTGCCATTGGCTAGCAGCTAAAACTCCTGAAGAAATAATAACTAAAACTATGCCAATAAATAGCAACCAGCGAATACTAAGTTCATCTAAAAAACTCTGAAAAATGCCAGATAAAATATGAGTATAATTATTAGTTTCTACTAAATCCTTATTAAGGGGTCTTGTAGTTAATTCTTTAACTATAGGAACAGGTTTAACTACTTCTGGATCGGGCAAGGTACAACTCAAGTGATTCCGACTTATCTTTTTTACCTGCCTCTGGCTAATTAAGTTTAGATGAAGTAATTGCTCCAGACCCACAAGTAATTTGGGGTGATTGGCTTTGACAAAGATCTCTATCGCTAGCCAGGAATCATTTTGAGAACCTGAATAACTATCACTGCCCTCGTTATACTTGCCTGGAGAGATACTGTCCTGAGAAAACCCCATTTGGGAATTATCATGATCCCTATCTGTAGACATAAGAAGTTGCAAATTGACTTACGCTTTATTTATATCTTAATTTGTTAAATCTTGATTAAACAAGAGTAAACTTGACAATACATTAATTAATAATTGGCTACCTTGTTTATCAGATATATTACTTAGTAATATTATTAATTTTGACAATTTGTTTTTTGAAAAAATTAGG
>JBCDEP010000195.1:0-10680 GCA_039179675.1 Cyanobacteria bacterium P01_G01_bin.67 | reverse complement strand
GTGTGATTGGCATCGATCAGTTTAATGACTACTACGATCCCCAACTTAAGCAACAGAATATAGTTAATCTTAAGGAATTTTCCAATTTTAAATTAATTAAAGCTGATATTGAAGAATTGGATTGGCGGCAGCTTTTGCAGTCAGTGGACGTTGTATATCATCAAGCAGCACAGGCTGGAGTTAGAGCAAGCTGGGGAAAAGGATTTGCCAACTATACTACTAAAAATATTAATGCCACTCAAATTATTTTGGAAGGAGCAAAACAGGTCAAATCATTAAAAAGAATTGTCTATGCTTCTAGCTCTTCTATTTATGGTAATGCAGCCACCATGCCTACCCCTGAAACCCTCTGTCCACAACCAGTTTCACCCTATGGAATTACCAAATTGGCTGGAGAGCGTTTGTGTTGGCTGTATCAGCAAAATTTTGGTGTTCCTGCCACGGCATTGCGCTACTTTACCGTTTACGGTCCGCGTCATCGTCCTGATATGGCATTCCATAAGTTTTTTAAAGCCGCAATTGAGGATGATGCAATCTCTATTTACGGTGATGGGCAACAAACTAGAGACTATACCTATGTCAGCGATGTTGTGGCAGCTAATTTAGCAGCAGGCAAAGTCACTGAAACTGTTGGCGAAGCATTTAATATTGGTGGTGGTAGTCGAGTTACTTTAATGGAATTATTAGAGATTATGGAGCAAGTTATGGGACGCCCCATCCGCAAAAATTATGTCGAAAAAGCCAAAGGAGATGCTCGCCATACTAGTGCCGACATTACCAAAGCCACAGAAATCCTTGGTTATGCTCCTCAGGTGTCTTTAAAGGAGGGTTTAACTAAGGAATGGGAATGGATTAAAACTCTTTACGCTGGATAGCTCAAATCAGTCCCAAGCATTTAAATTTCTGAGAAATCAATATAACTATCGACAAATAGAGATGCGATCACTTTTTCAGGAGATACAGATTACAAAGTCATTTTTGTTAGTGAATAAATTATCTTTTTACTTGATCAAAATAGACATATTATCAATATAATTTGCAATCAATAATTTAAAATACAGTAATAATGGATCGAACTCAGCCAGTAAGAGAAACTCCCCTAAAACATCAATACACATTTACTGTTTTCACTGCAACCTATAATCGAGCTCATACTCTCTCCCGTGTTTTTGAAAGCCTTCAAAAACAAGATAATTACCATGATTTTGAGTGGCTGATTGTTGATGATGGTTCTACTGATAATACTGGCGATTTAGTTAAGCAATGGCAACAAAAAAGTATGTTTCCTATTCGCTATTTTTATCAGGAAAATAGAGGGAAGCATACTGCGTTTAATCGAGGAGTAAGGGAAGCTAAAGGAGAACTATTTCTTAACTTTGATTCTGATGATAGCTGTGTGCCACAAGCACTTTCAAGATTCAAGTTTCATTGGAATGCAATACCTGAAGCACAAAGACAAGACTTTACGAGTGTAACCTGTTTGTGCATGGACGAACAGGAAAAAATCGTGGGTAGTCGTTTTCCTTTCGACCCCACTGATTCCGATTGTTTGGAAATTTTTTACAAATACAAAGTTAGAGGCGATAAGTGGGGCTTTCATCGTCGTGAGGTATTGTTAAAATATCCTTTTCCCGAAATAACTGATCATCACGGTCGTCGGATTACTCATATTCCAGAAAATATTGTTTGGAAGTCAATTTCTAGAAAATATAAAACCAGATTTGTTAATGAACCACTAAGAACTTATTTTTCTGGTTCGGATCAAATAACAAAATCCCCATTAGGAAAGAACGCTTTTGGATGTGCTTTAGAAAACAATACGATTTTAAATACAGACTTGGACTATTTCTGGTTTGCTCCCAAAAAATTCTTGTATTCAGCTATCCACTACAGTCGATTCTCTTTTCATATTGGCAGATCTCTTAAGGAACAAATTGAGAAACTCAATACAATTGGATCTAGGATCCTTTGGTTGTTCGGTCTACCTATAGGATATTTAGTTTATCTTAAAGACAGAACTAGATAAAAAACAAGCAGATTCGCCGCTTAATCTTGTATTTATAAATCAGCTCTTAAATTAACCAATTTATGAAATCTTGAAAGAAAAGCCTCATATTGAGCGATTATGCAATTGGTTTTAGGGATGCACTCATTAAGTCGAAAGATTGAATATCGTCACTAAATTAGTCAACTATTAACGACGAAAATAACCATCATATTAATCTTTTGATGAGGCAAGCAGATTATTAGGATTAATTAGACAGTGCCTGCTGATACAGAAGTTCGTACTTTTTCACAAATGAGTTGGCACCATCTAAATTAAAGTTGTTTTCAATATGTTGTCTCGCTTCGATTCCCATTTGATGGCGCTTGTCTTGACCAAGATCAATTAACTCTCGCCACGCTTGGGCTAATGCTTCAGGATTTCGTGGAGGAACTACAATCCCAGTATCTGCGACAATCCCTTTGGAATCTCCGATGTCAGTAGCAACACAGGGGGTCTGACAAGACATTGCTTCTCCCAATACATTGGGAAAAGACTCCCCATAAGCAGAACTAGTAGTGAAAATGTCGAGTGATGTCATGATATCAGGAATGTCATGACGTTCGCCTAATAAATGAATCTGATCAGCAATATCTAATCTCTTAATCTGCTCTGATAAAGCAGGATTTTGATTATCTACATTGGGACCTACGAGAACAAAATGTACATTTGGATAGTTCACAACTAACTTCGCTGCTGCATCAATTAAGTTGGCGTGGTCTTTCATGGGATGATATCGAGCCACAGAACCAATTAAAATACTATCTCCTGGTAAGTTTAAGGTAGAGCGCAAATTGAAATCGGCATTAGATGCAGGTTTGTATTTTGATATATCAAAGTTATCACTAATGGCGATCGCATTTCTTGAATTGTATCCCAAGTTTAGATGTTGCTTGAGACCTTTGACAGCGGAAAACACTACTGTTTCGACTGGAGAAGAAAGCCAAGCAGTGAGCTTGATTGTTGCTGCTAGAGTCAGTTTTTCCGCCCTCAAGGAATCTACTGAGTGGTGAATGCTCCAAAAGAGAGGAGCGTTACATCCTGAAAAGAAATTGGCAAGCTGAGCGATCAGATTTGCATGATACATCCAACCTTGAATTACATCTGGTTGAATTTGCCTGAGCAGTTTCATCAATTTAGGTAGTGCTACAGGATTTAATACTCCAGGTTGCATACCCAGATCGAATACTGGAATATCTAATGCTTCAAGTCGTTCCACAAATACTCCCCCCTTCAGCATCGAAACCACGGTAGGGGAATACTTATTGCGATCTATCCGACTTAGCAGTTTGTAGAGCATCATTTCGGCACCACCAGTTCCAAGAGCAGTAATCACAAATAAGACTCTACTTTTATGAGCTCCAGTGGTAGTTTGATTTACAGTTAATGTCATTAAATTATCAGAATTATTAATTTACTTGATTGTTTGAATATGAGGAAATCATGATGCTCAAAGTGCGATTTTTCTAAGGTTAGTTTTGCTCTAGCAAGACTTGAATCGTTCTATTCTTAAAATTTTAAAGCGATTGTATACTACTGCAAATCATTAGATAATAGAGCATCTTTGACTAGGGTAAAATTTTGACAAATACAACTTAAATTTGGTTACTCAGCAATTCTAAAAATGCTGCTTTGCTATTGATTGCTAACTGGGCGATCGAAAAATTCTGCACAATTCTACTGCGAGGGTCTAAATTCTCGGTTTGTTCTTTTAAATCTAGGAATTGATTAATCGCTTGAGCTAACTCTTGTGGGTTTTGTCTGGGCACAACTAGACGTGAATCATCTACAATCCAGGCAGAATCTCCTACGTCGGTAACTACACAGGGAGTACCACAAGCCATTGCCTCGCCAATTACATTACCAAACCCCTCACCGTCAGTAGAGGCAGAAACTAGCAGATCTAAAGCATTACACACTGAAGGTATATCAGAGCTAGTCCCCATCCAGCGCACTTTATTAGCTAAATTTAATTCTTGGGTCAACTTATACATTTCAGCCTCGTACTCTGCCTCACCTGTCCCAAAACAGAAAAAAGCCACATTTTTATGTTGTGAGACTAAAATTGCTGCTGCCTGTAAAAAGTTAGGATAATCCTTAAGAGGATGAATTCTGCCAATAATTCCAATTGCAATGGTTTCTGGAGCTAGTTGCCATTCTGTTCTCAACTCAACTCGCGCCTCGGGATCTGGCTGAAAGCGATCAATATCAATACCGTTGGAAATAACGATGGTTTTCTGTGGGGGAAATCCTCGATTGAGGCAATAGTCTCTGCCTGCGTGAGAATTAGATACGATCAAATCGGCAAACCGACTAAAAACCGCTTCAACTAAAGCCAGGGGAGAATTTAACCAGTCTTCATTCCGAGCATTGCTGTCATTCGAGTTGCGAATACCCCAGACTATTTTGGTCTTGGGAAGCAACGGTTTAAAGACAATGGTAAATAGATTAGGAACGACTAAATATCCGTGAAGAATATCTGGCTTAATCTTGCGTAAATAGCTAACCAAACGGGCATAAAACCCGATTAAATCCCAGCGACCTTTTTTAGTTATACAGTTTAAGATTACTTGAGAATCTTGTAGATCTTTTTCTAATGGACCATCAGGATAGTAATACAAAACATATACTTCAAATATTTCTTTATCAATCGCTCTGGCTAAAGCTGCTAGCTGCCTTTGCGCTCCTCCGTAAGTCAGATCGCTAATAAAAAAAACAAGCTTTTTTTTCATGATTTTAACGTCTTGATCCTAGTTAATTTGGTTCAGTTTTCTTTCAATTAAATGATTAAAGCTATTTTCCGTTGAGACCGGCGAAAATTAAACTGTCTCTAGATTACAAGTTTGAGATTTTTTACTATGACACTGCTGATTGCTGAACCTCTTCTAGAAAGAAAGCTGATGTATCTTAGCTCCTAATTTCAGTCTGGCAGCATTTAAAACATCAGGATCTTGATTCCAATGACTCAAGTCTGTAGCCACCTGCCGTACAGTTTTAAGTGCCCAATCCTCATAACCCCATCTTTTCAAAATCTCAATATATTCATAATCTTCTATCCCTTCTCTAATCCATTTAAGTCTCATTGAAGGTGCAGCTCCCTCAATACCAACTTGTTTTCCTGGATAGATTAACATCCCGTCACCAGGATAATACTCATTTCCAGTATCGTGATTTTCAGGAGCAAATCCCATAAAGGGATCAATAACTACTTCATTCCAAGGATCTTCCGTCCAATTATCTACCCGCCAGTAGAGCAATCCTGTAAGTCCCAAACTCTGATTAATAAAACCTTGGGGAATTCGGTAGTTGATCGGTGCAAAGTCGATTTGCCAGTTAGGAACATTGCCCCCAAGTACTAAAGCAGCATAAAACCAAACTTCTTTTCCTTGTCTTAGTACCTCATTAATTCGATTCCCTGCTGCATCATATCTACTAGGATTTACCGCCCAAATATCTACCTGATCGTATAGTTCTGGCACAGGAGACATCACTGCTAAATGCTTGACCCCAGCTTGGTGGATATTATCTGACCACTCTTTAAAAGGTTGATTTAAATTTTGGCACTCGTCGATTTCATCAGTGGCATAGACATAGAGCATTAAGTCTAATTGATGTTTGAGACCAGCCTCACGAATCTTGGCTGCGGTTGGAGATGGTTGCATTTCGCAAGTAAATATATTGGCGCCGCTCCAAAATGGCAACCTCAGGGAAGTCAGACCCCATTTGTCAATTAGTTCTCGCTCATCAGCGAGATCGATTATGCTATCTGGCATCACCTTATGCTTCAGTAGCTCAATTATGGTAGCCTTGTCCTTTTGCTCCCAGGGGAGAAAAGACGATTTCAAAGAAGGCTTTTGAGGTAACTCAAAATTCCAAACCGTCAACGAAATTTTGCCAGTGGCTTTTCCCAAATCGCTGGTAACGGTATATGTACCCTGGTAATTACCAGCAGGTGCATCTCTGGGAACTAAAATATCAACCCAGATTGCTTGATTTTGTTCTGGTTTAAGTTGAAAGGGGATAGCATCTAGTTCAGCGTTGGCTAGATCTGCTCCAGTAGTAGGATCGACAAAAGGAATAAGTCCGTCTGGATACCACCCTGTCCCCAAAGGTTTAACTGAGGTTCCGCCCCAGGTAGGACTAGGTTTGGTAATATTGACATAGTGTTCACGATAGAGAGTAATGTTATTCTGAGGAATTAGTTGATCGTCAGCACCACTAAGGTTTGATACCTCCACCTTAAATACAGTGGAGTCGTTTGGGGGAGCCTTGATTCCAATTTGAAAGGATTCATATTCTCCTCGCGCTGCATAAAGATTAATGTTGCGATCGCTACCTAAACTGTCTGTTAGTCTGATTCTTGCCATACTGTTGGTGACCCAAACTTGTGGAGTAGTAGAAGTGGAGTTCTCAATACTCAACAAGCCTAAAAAAACAGTCAAAACTAGAGCGATCGCTAACCAGCTAAAAAGTTTATCAATTGGATTCAACATTTAATCATCAGTATACTATTTGAGTTTTCTATATAATCTGCCACCAAAATCAATTCGATAAATCAAGCTGACTTTTAAAATAACTTTGTTTATTTAAATTAGCTGCTATCGGATAGATTACTAATGAACAAAAATCATTTAACAGAGTATGACTAAAAATTCCCTGGCTTAACATGAAAACTGCAAAAACTAAGGCTTGCTTTTTAAATTCTCCTTGCGCTTTCCAAACAGAAGCCATAAGTAGTGATGGATAAATAAAGGCTCCTAAAAAACCATATTCAACCATTAAATCTAAATAAATATTATGGCTTCTCTCTGCTTTTCCCGTGAGAGAAAGCGTAGATTTATTTTGTCCTGAGGCTAGTCCCTTGCCGATAAAAGGACTCTCTGCAAACTTTTTCCAGGCATCATTAACAAAACTGAGACGAGAAGCCTGAGAACTATCTTTTTGGGCAAAAGGATCTACTAAAAACTCAACCCTAGCGAGAGTATCTTTTTGGAATAAATTAGTACCATCAGCAGTTTTAAGATACTGTAAATTATTTAAATTAGCTACCAAAATAGTAAATAAGATCGCGAAGAACAAAGATAAAAGAGGTATTTGATATCGAGGAATGACTTTGCCTCCAATAAGTAAGCCAACTACTAGAAACCACCCAACTGTACTGCCACGAGAAAATGTTGTAGCAATGCCCATAAATACGAATAAAGCATAAAATAAACGGTATTTTGGTTTGAACATATCGATGGTAAAAATCAAACCCACAATCAGAGCGATTGAAGCAGTATTAGAATCATCATAAAATCCTGAAGATCTTCCTGGCGAACGCTGTTCTAAATAAAAAGCAGCAGGATTGAAGAACTCATATACATACATGCAAACATTGCTGAAAGTTACCGATAATACTGCTAGCTTGACCCACTTAGAAACCAGGGGATGATGGGAAAAAATTCCTATCATTAATAGAAAAAAAATAATTGTGCGGTATTGATTTTCTAGATACTGAAGATCTGGAATTCTGGGTTGAATTAAAATTGAGATCAAAGTTATGGCGATATACCCTCCACACCATACTAAAATACTCATAGATATGCTATTTAATTTGCCTGGTAACGATGCCAGTAAAGGTAACGATGCCACCAAAAAAAGAAACATCCAATATAGGGGGATCATTGGTGTGTGCTCTTGCAGATAGATGTCTAGTCTCGTAAAAAATATTATTACGGCAGCAACTGCAATAAATCCTTGATAGTAAACTAGGAAAGTAGTTGGTGGCTGCTCTTTCTGATGAGTTAAATTAATCATTTATTTCTGCTTTACCACTAGGCATAAATAATAATCTTTAGATTTAGATATAATTACTTTTTAAAACTCTTAAAATATACTAGATTATTTGGCGATTTTGATAAACTAAATAAGGTTCTAATTAATTTCTTGTTGATAAAAATTTAGTGAATGAACTTCAACTTACTTTGCGTTACTATTGGAGGCATTGAGCTAGGAAATTAAGCCGTTTGCTATCCCTCATGATGTTTTTTCCTTTACTAATTGGTCAATCAAATTGTCCCATTCAGCTACTATCTTATCCTGACCAAATCTTGCCAACACTTCTGGAGCCCTCATAGCAAGTTGTTGCCGTTTCTGCTCATTGGACATCAAACTATCCATTGCTTGAGCTAAAGCTGCTATATCCTGATTAGGAACTAATATTCCATCTAGATCTTGACGAATCATTTCCCTTGGTCCACTGGGACAATCAGTGGCAATTACTGGTAATCCACAAGCTAAAGCTTCCCCATGCGCTAACGGAAAGCCTTCGTTACGGGAAGCCATCACAAATATTTTGCCTTGCTTTAGTACTGCCGAGGGATTCTTGAGGGCACCAGTGAACACAACTTGCTCTGATAAGTTTAAGTCGTCTGTGATCTTTTCTAGCTGCTCTCTCAATTCTCCTCTACCTAGGATAATTAATTGCCAGTCTGGGTGCTTACCTGCAATTTTGCTAAAGGCAGGTAATAACAAATCGTATCCCTTTTGATATGTCAGTCTGCCCATACTGACAATCCAGTTTTTATTGAGATCTACTTCTGGAGGTAAATCAGGAGTAGTATGATCTTCTTTAACCGCAATTGGATTATAAATTACTGCCTTTTTTGACGGTGGTAAATCAATACCCTCATCGACTCCTTTACTAACGCTAACCACTTTTGAACACCAAGGATAAGTAAGACGGCGCAGGGTTTCCCAAACTGCTCCTTTAGAAAAAACTCTGACGTCATTTTGTTCGGTAACAACAATAGGGTAATTTTTGCTTAGTAAAGCTAATATTACCGAGACATTGGTGATCCTCAAACTAGAAATAACTATATCTGGTTGACTAGACTCTACCCCTTGGCGCAGGATTATAAATCGTCTGATGTTGTTGGTGATGGCTTCTAGTAAGTTTTCTGACTTACCAATAATTCCCAATTCTACGCGGGAAACTTTAGCAGGCACCTGGTAAAAATCGCTGCTGCTATCAGAAAAGGTAATTAGAGTTACTTGATGTTGCAGCTTTGCAAGACCTTCAGCAAGTAAGACTATGGCTCTTTCTGCTCCTCCACCGAGTAGACTATTAATGATTAACGTTATTCTCATTTGATAAATTAAGTATTTTCTGATGATATTTTGCGTAAGTGTTTATTGGTTAGTGTATATAAGAAAATGAAAGAAATTAAATATACGCAACTAGTAGATAAGGCAATTCCCTTTACTCCAAACCATTGAACAAAAGTATAATTAGCACTTATGTTGACTAACAAGTTAATGCCTGCTCCCCAAGTTAAGAAGTAATTTACTCCTAAAGAATTAATCAATCTCACAACAAAAATATTAGCAATATAAAAAGGAATTTGAAATGCGTACAAAGTTTGTATCTGGGAGACTATTTGCGTATCTTCAACATCAAATGATCCTCTTTCAAACAAGACCTGTACGATTAACTTAGAAGTAACAACTAAGACAATAGTCAAAGGAATTGTAGTGATGAATATTAGTCTTAGGTAGTAATTAAAAGTATGATTAATCTTGCTCCAGTTTTGCTGAGCGATAGTTTTAGAAAGATAGGGTACAACTGCCGTACCTAAAGCCAAAGTCGTCAGAGTTAAAGGTAAAGCGATTACTCGATTGGCATAGCCTAAAGCGGCAACACTCCCCGAATCTAACATTGCTGCCATAGATTGATCGACTAAATTAGCACTGCTCATCAAAAATGATCCAGTTGCCACAGGAATATATTGACTACTAACTTGACTCAAATTGGCATTATATTTTGACCATTGGGGTAAGATGCTAATCTTCTGCCGATTTAAACCAATACCTAGAATTATGATTTCAAATATGGAGCCGCAAATTAAGCCTCCTGCCAATGCGAAAATTCCCCAGCCAGGCAAGGTTATGAGCAAGGCTACTGTCGTTAATGGCGTAATTGCGGGAGAAAACGCAGCTAACGCAAATCTTTCTCCTGCATTGAGTATGCCACTCCAAATGTTAACGATCCCATACAGCAAAACAAGTGGCGATAGTGACCACAGTAAGCGAGTAGTTAAGCGTAATTTTTCAGCGGTAAATCCTGAAGCTAAAACTGGTAAATAAACTGGTGTGGCGATCACCATAACGATCATTGTCAGCACCAAAAGGCTAATAGCCCATAGGACAACTCCAGAAAAAAGCTGTTGCGCTGCTTGTTTTCCCTGTTGTTCTCTTATTTTGATGAACACAGGAATCAAGGCAGATTTAAAAGAGCCAGAGACAACATTAATTACAAACGTAGGAATAACCATCGCCATAATAAAGGCATCAATCTCATTCCCCGTGCCAAATCGCCATGCTACGACTAATTCCTTGCCGATTGAGGCAAATTTAACTAATCCAGTTAAGAAAGCAACGATTATTGTGGCGGCAAAAATCTGCCGATTAATTGAACCGTTAGTTAATTTTTGCCATAAATCAAGATATTTACGACCTACTACTTTTATTTTCATCTGCTTATTATTTTGACTATATTGAACTGATATATTTTTTTATTCAATACAGTTCAACATTTATTAATTAGGTTATTAGTAAATGTTTGATTAAATTGGTTAAAGTTAGATTATGAAAAG
>JBCDEP010000052.1:0-35922 GCA_039179675.1 Cyanobacteria bacterium P01_G01_bin.67 | reverse complement strand
GATAATGATTAAGCCTCCATTAAGAAAGTAGCCAATTAGTGTAAAAGTCTGGTGAATAAATGCTGGTACTTTAGGTAAAATATTACTCAAGAAACCTCTAGCTACTCGATATTTGAGAATGAAAGTCATCAAGGATGATTGAAAAGGTTGGATACTATCTGAAGAAAACCCAGAAAAACCTAGCAATACTATTTGAGAATTGATGCCCTACAGCATGAATTAGGCTAATAACAAAATTATCTCAACTTAGAAAATATCTGAGACGCGCTATATCAATTAAGGATGAGTGGTGGGTGGTCGCCACCACCTATTTGTACTAGTTAAAACTAAAATGATCTTTATAATGCCAATGAAATAAGTTTTCTGGGAACAAACTTGATGAAATTACTAAAAAACCCCAGACTAAGGCTATCTAGCTGGGGCAATTAGCTCAGAATGAAGCAAATTGATCCTAAAAAAATCAATTGCTAGTGGGAGTTATTCATTCATACTGAGGAAGAAATCAATCGTACTTTTTAATGCGGCGGCAAAGGCATCAATTTCTTCACGAGTGTTATAGAAATACAAGCTAGCTCTAGCACTACCAGATGCTGCAAAAATACGGTGTAAAGGCTGGGTACAGTGATGTCCTGAACGAATGGCAATACCCTCATGATCGAGTAAGGTTGCTAAATCGCTAGCGTGAATCCCTGGCACATTAAATGCCGCTAGAGCAGCTCTTCCTTTACCTTCTGGTGTCGGCTTTTTGCCATAGATTCTTAGATCAGGAATGGACTCTAGCTGTTGGAAGAGGTAAGCAGTTAACTCCTCTTCATAAGCATGAATCTTTTCCATCCCAATACTATTGAGATAATCCACTGCGGCACCAAGAGCGATCGCTTCACCGATGGCAGGAGTTCCTGCTTCAAATTTATGGGGTAAATCGCCATAGGTAGAATGATCGAGAAATACTTCATCAATCATTTCTCCACCACCCATAAAGGGAGGCATTGCTAGTAAAATGTCTTTTTTACCGTAAAGGAAACCAATGCCTGTAGTAGCACACATTTTATGTCCTGAAGCCACTAACCAATCACAATCAATTGCCTGAACATCAATCGGCATGTGGGGAACACTCTGGCAGGCATCGATTAGTACTTTTGCGCCGTGCCTATGCGCCTCTTGCGTAATTTCGGTTACAGGGTTGATAACACCCAGAGTATTGGAAACATGGACGACAGATACAAGTTTGGTTTTGTCTGATAGTAAGGATTTGTATTGGGCAAAATCAAATTCTTCGCTGGGAGTCAATTCTACGTATTTAATCACAGCACCAGTTTTTTCTGCAATCAATTGCCAAGGAACAATATTGCTGTGATGTTCCATTACTGAAAGAATAATTTCATCCTCAGGACTCAAGTTGGCTAAGCCCCAACTATAAGCCACGAGGTTAATGGCTTCACTGGCATTACGAGTGTAAACAATCTCCTCACGAGAAGCAGCATTAATAAACTGAGCAACTTTATCCCTTGCACTTTCATAGGCATCCGTAGCCCTCCCACTCAGAGTATGGGCTCCGCGATGGACGTTGGCATTATCTCTTTGATAATAGTGTTGTAAGACATCCAGGACTGCCTGGGGTTTTTGGGAGCTGGCAGCACTATCAAAATAAATTAAAGGATTGTGGTTGACCTTCTGGTGCAGAATGGGAAAGTCACCTCGAACACGCTCGCCTAAAGTCTTTTCTTGGGTAAAAGTCATCTTGTTTATTACTGATTAGTGCTTTACTTTCTGCTCGATAGTTTGAGTGATTTTACTTCTCAAGGATTTTAGGGTCAGACGGTCAACAATCTCGGCGGCAAAGGCATCGATTAAAAGTTGGTTGGCATCGGCTTCACTCAAGCCACGACTGCGGAGATAAAAAATTTCCTCGGCTTCGAGCTGACTTACTGTAGCACCATGAGCGCACTTAACATTATCCGCAGTAATCTGCAACTCTGGCTTAGTATCTACTCTGGCTTTAGGAGAGAGCATTAAGTTACGGTTTAGCTGGATCGCATCTGTCAGCTGTGCTTCCTTTGGTACATATACTTTACCATTAAAAACCGTATGAGCACGATCGCTCACAATACATTTATGAAGTTGCTCTGTACTGCCGTGAGGTTTAGTCAGCGCCACAATACTATGAGTATCAGAAGTCTGCGCTCCCGTGGCTACTGTTAAACCATTAAGGTTAGTTTCGGTTTGCGAACCCTGTTGCCATAACTCAGGATTATGACGAAATAGTTTTGCCCCAAGGTTGATCTCGTTAATCGTATAGTGGCTATCACTCTCTTGAGATACGGCAGTTTTGCCGATGTGATAGCTAGTTTCTGATTCTTCTTGTAGACGAGTGTGATTGACCCGAGCATTACTCTGGACAAAGATTTCCGTCACAGCATTAGTAAAGTATTCTCCAGTACCCACATATTCCTCGATTAAAGAAATACTGGAGCCTGTTTCAGCAACTACTAAGGTGCGAGGTTGAGCAAAGCTAGCTTCATGGCTTCCTTCCGCAATAAAGATTATCTGGATTGGAGTTGTCACGGTAATATTGCGCTCACTCCAAACTACGGCAATATCTTTAGCTCCTGCGGTATTTAAAGTAGTAAAAGTATCCGCACCAGGTTGTTGAGCAAAATATTTAGCGACATCACAGTGAGCGGGCAAGTTAGTTAAATTGCCGACATAGATACCTTGAGGTAATCCAGATACATCGGATTGTTCTGGACGATAAACTCCATTGACAAATACCAAGCGGCTATTGCTAGTTTCGGGTAATGATTTGCAGGTTGCTGGGGAATTTTGATGGGAAATAAACTTGGTGGCGGTCAAAGACGACAAATCGATAAAACGCCAATCCTCATCCTTACGAGTTGGAATAGCTAAGCGAGACAACCAGCTTTGGGACTGTTGACGAATATCTTTTAACCACTGAGGGGCAGATTCATCTACCTGACATTGTTGAAGCAGTCCTGTTAAAAAAACATCCGCTATTAATTCAGCATTCTTAACTTGAGGTGTAGTTGAGCGAGGAATTTTAACCGCCATTAGACTTGAACCTCCGCCGTTGCCTGATCGTCAAGGAAGTCATAACCGCGAGTTTCTAATTCTAGTGCCAATTCTTTACCACCACTAGTAATAATCCGTCCCTCTTGCATTACATGAACAAAATCAGGTTCGATGTAGTCTAATAAGCGTTGATAGTGAGTAATCACCAAATAAGCCTTTTCAGGAGTTTTTAGCTGATTTACGCCATCAGAAACAATTCTCAGGGCATCGATATCAAGACCTGAATCAATCTCATCAAGGATGGTCAAAGTTGGGTCTAATAATGCCATCTGAAGAATTTCATTACGTTTCTTTTCTCCTCCCGAAAACCCTTCATTGAGACTTCTTTCCAGAAAGCTGGACTTCATTTTGACTACTTCTAACTTTTCTTCGATCAAGTCTTCAAAATCAAAGGTATCAATCTCTTCTAATCCATGGTACTTTCGCTTGGCGTTATATGCTACTCGCATAAAGTCCAAATTACTGACTCCTGGAATTGCCAGGGGATATTGAAAAGCGAGAAAGATTCCTCTGTTTGCTCTTTCATTTGGCTCTTGCTCAGTAATATTGTTGCCTTGGTAAAGAATCTCTCCTCCAGTTACTTCATAGTCTGGATGTCCTGCGATAATTTTGGAAAGAGTGCTTTTCCCTGAGCCGTTGCGTCCCATAATAGCGTGGACTTCCCCAGCTTTAATTTCGAGGTTGACACCCTTGAGGATGGGCGTTCCATCTACGTTGGCGGTTAAATTGCGTACTGATAAAATTGTTTCACTCATTGTTTGTTAAATAAACAATTCTTGACTAGGGGTTTAAAACTCGCAGACTCAGGTAGGACAAGCGATACGCTGAAGAGGAGTGGTTCAAATCTGGTGATTAAAACAACAAAACTGTTGTTAAAGTCTATTGTAGACTACATCAGCCTGGGATGCCTTGTCAAAGATGAAGGAAATTTGCTGTTTTAGGAGAAAAGCGATCGCTTCACTCTAAATCCAGATCCGTCAACATTAAAAGAAAATGAAGCCAAGTAACTAGCAATAAAATATATTTCATTTTGTTCATTTAAGTAATACATTCCTAGGAAAGCCAGGAAAACTGTTATAGATTGAACTTGTACTTGGATTAGGGAATTTTTGAACGCCAATCATGACATCTTTATTCATCTCCAGTGAAACCCTTCCCGAATTTGAAGCAGCAATTCAAGGGCAATGGGACTCAGACCTAGGATATAGATTAGTTGATGTGGAATTCATTGATGAGTCTTGGGTGGGAGTTTTTGTAGATAATGATCGAGGCAATGCTTTTGACACAGAAGCTGACTTTGCCACCTTACAAGAGCAAATCCAGGAACGATGGGATCAGGGTTACGACATCATCGACATTGAATACATTGATAATAATTGGGTAGCAGTTTTTGGCGATAATTTTGGCTTAAATGGTAGTGCCTATGATTTATCCTCGGACTTTGCTGAATTTGAAGCAGATACTCAAGAGCTATGGAATAAAGGATATGACTTAGTTAATGTTGAATACGCTAACGGCAACTGGGTAAGTGTATTTGGCGATCATTTAGGGGGCAGTGCCTATTCCAGCCGTGATGCATTCACTGGACTGCAAGAAGCAATTCAGGGGAGATGGGAGGAAGGATATGACCTAGTTGGGGTTGAGTATGCTGAGGGGACTTGGGTTGGTGTATTTGGAGAAGACTTTTACCATAGCAGTGCTTATTCCACCGCTAGCAGTGAAGCAGAATTTATCGAAGTATTAGAGCAACGGGCAGCAGCAGGATATGACTTAGTGGATTTTGAACAGGGAGATGATATTCTGATTGGAATTTTTGAAAAGCCTAATTCGAGTTTCTCTGAACTTTACGAATTACAAGACAATCTTGCTCTTGTTTCTGCTTTGATTTAAGCGATCGCCTTAAACATCTAGCTTGAGTAGAATATGCCTACGAATCTGATGCTGATTTCGCTGAATTTCGGGGGCTAATTAGTCAGCGATAGGACGAAGGTTACGGCGCCATAGATATTAAATACATTAACATTTCTGGAAAAATTTGAGTAGCATCAATCACAAGGATATGATTTGATTGATTTTGAACAAATAGATGGCAATATTGTCATTGGAGTACATGAAAAGTCCAACTCCCTATTGTCAGATGTGGGAAAAGTTCAAGATAATCTCCTGGTAAACGAATTATTCACCGATTACTTGGTTAACTTTGCTTTTTAAGATTACGATCAGCTTTGATCCGATAAGTAATATGCAACTATTTTTGTCTACTTGATCGCTCAAAGTAATATCGAAAACTAAGCTTAAGTAAATTAATTTAGCTATATCACCTTTTCCACATAATTAATAATGCAGTTGTTTGATTGATTAAGTTAGCCTAATCAATCAAATCTAAATATCAAATATAAATTTTAAATTTAGAGTGATTGCTCACTCTTAAGCACCTTTTCTAAGGTTTGAGGTAAGGTTTTTGTTTCTCTCGCTACATCATTGATAACTAATAAAAGTTATACATAATATTGACAATCAAGAAATCTTATGTATAACACAATTACTTTATCGACTCAGTTAACATCAATTCACAGAATTTAATATTAGTATATAATTGCTAGAAATTAATCTGGCGTTCTTTATATTTAGGCGAATTTATTAAGAGCAGTACTTATACCAACCATCTCCTAACTTTGCACTATGAATAACACTCAAACTAAGCAGACAGACACTCTTGACCCAGTCGCTTCCCAAGAAAGCGCTGCATCGCTTCCTCATGTAGTTATCGTTGGAGGTGGTTTCGGTGGACTTTATGCAGCTAAATCTCTTAAAGATGCTCCTGTAAAAGTAACCTTAATTGACAAACGCAATTTTCATCTGTTTCAACCATTACTATATCAAGTTGCTACAGGCACATTGTCTCCCGCAGATATCGCTTCTCCGCTGCGGGTTGTTTTGAGTAAGCATCAAAATACTCAGGTTTTACTAGATAAGGTTGTAGATGTCGATCCCGAGGCGAAAAAAGTCTACTTAGAAGAGAGAGAAGCCTTGAGTTACGATGCTTTGATAGTGGCAACTGGAGTTAGTCATCACTACTTTGGCAACGATCAGTGGCAAGCTGATGCACCAGGCTTGAAAACAGTAGAAGATGCGCTAGAAATGCGTCGGCGTATTTTTATGGCATTTGAGGCAGCAGAAAAAGAGACTGATCCTGAAAAGCGCAAGGCGTTATTAACTTTCGTTGTTGTTGGCGGTGGTCCTACTGGAGTAGAATTAGCTGGCGCGATCGCAGAAATTGCTCATCAATCAGTCAAAGATGACTTCCGCGATATTGATACGACTCAAGCAAAAATACTGTTGTTTGAAGGCATGGATCGCATTTTACCACCCTATCCCGCAGAGTGTTCAGTAGAAGCGCAAAAGTCGTTGGAAGAATTAGGAGTAGATGTTCAGACTAAAACCTTAGTAACCAATATTGCCGACAATTCAGTAACTTATCGCCAAGGTGAAGAGACAGAGACAATTGAGGCTCACACAATTCTATGGGCGGCTGGAGTCAGGGCTTCATTTATGGGTAAAGTACTTGCCGACCGCGCAGGTGCAGAATTAGATCGCGCAGGTAGAGTAATAGTAGAACCAGATTTAAGTTTAAAGGAACAGTCTGATATCTTTGTGATTGGTGATTTGGCTAATTTTCCCCATCAGGGAGAACGTCCATTGCCTGGAGTTGCTCCCGTAGCCATGAAAGAAGGAGAGTATGTTGCCGACTTAATCGCCAAACGAGTCATTGGTCTCAAAGTAGAACCTTTTAGCTATCAAGACTTTGGCAGTATGGCCGTAATTGGACAAAACAAAGCCGTAGCTAATCTTAATTTTGCCAGATTCTCGGGATTTATAGCCTGGATCATCTGGGTCTTTGCTCATATCTACTATCTAATCGAATTTGATAATAAGCTGGTGGTGATGATTCAGTGGGCATGGAACTACATTACTCTAGGTAGAGGGGCGCGATTAATTACCGAAAAGCCTGCTTTGCAACTGGAAATTGATCGTTCCCAACAACCTGCAAAATCTCCTTCAAAATCAAAAGAGCCAGTATCAGCTTAAAGGGTAGGTATTAATTCTATTATTTAATATTTAAGTACTATTACCAGTAATAAACTAATAATGCGTTCGACCTCATTGATTTAATTCATTGAGGTTTTTTATTGGGTTGTAAAACCCTCAGAGCGGCTGGCTAATTGATTAAAAAGGAAGATTGAGATTATCCATTAACTTATCAATACTGCTGAATGTCGCTATAATTCCACAGCAAACTGCCAGTAATAGGCTGACAATTACCCCCTGAGTAACAGAAGTTGCCACATAAAAGAACATTGAATATGACCATAAGATTATGGCAATAAATAAGCCGACTGCCATCCCAAACAGAAAACGTTTCACTAATTGTAAATTCATTTCACTACGAGAGAATTCTGCGTTCAATATCTAAAATGTAACAAATCTGGGGGAGTTAACTTAAATTAAAACAGAACCAGAAAATGAAAGAGTGGGGAATCATCCAATCAATTGTTTATCAGGTCTAGATCCAGTCTGTACTTGCCATAAGCCAGCATAGACACCATTTTTGGTTAATAGTTCTTCATGAGTTCCCTGTTCGATCAGCTTTCCGTAATCCATCACATAGATACAGTCAGCATGTCTAATAGTTGATAGACGGTGAGCGATCGCAATTGTGGTCCTATTCTGGGTGATTTTTTCTAAAGAACGAGCGATCGCCGCTTCGGTTTCATTATCCACAGCAGAGGTTGCTTCATCTAAGACCAAGATTGGTGGATCTTTTAATACTGCCCTAGCGATTGCAATGCGCTGTTTTTGTCCTCCAGAGAGTTTTTGTCCTCTTTCCCCTACCACGGTGTCATAACCTTGGGGTAACTGATTAATAAACTGATCGGCTTCGGCAATTTTGGCAGCTTCCTGAATTTGCTTGATAGTAGCATCAGGAGAGCCGTAACTAATATTCTCTCTGACTGTACCGTGAAATAGAAAAACATCTTGACTGACCAAGCCAATACTGCGACGGAGATCCCAGAGTACAATGTCTCTAATATCTTTGCCGTCTAGGGTAATTGACCCTGATTGAACTTCGTAAAGTCGTAGCAGTAATTTAACTAGGGTGCTTTTTCCAGAACCTGTAGCACCAACAATGGCAATAGTTTGACCTGCGGGGATTTGGAGAGAGAGATGAGTAATAATCGGTTCTCTCTGATTATAGGCAAAGGTAATGTTGTTGAGAATTACTTCCCCCTTAATTGAAGTTAGGGGTAGAGACTGTTCTCCTGAGTGAATTGCAATCGGACTATCAAGTAAATCCATAACACGGGCAATTGAAGCCATTGCTCTCTGGTAGAGATCAAAAGTTTGCCCCAAATGGGTCAAAGGCCACAGTAATCGTTGAGTTAAAAATACCAATACACTATAAGTTCCCACAGCTAATCCACCCGATGCCGCCTGAACACCACCGTAAAGCAAAATGGCAGTGAACCCAGCCAGAATCACCAATCGAATTAAGGGAATAAAGGCTGCGGAAAGGGCGATCGCTTTTTGATTGCTCTTCCTATAGGCATGACTATCTTTACTTAAACGTTCTAGCTCGTAAGTTTCAGTGGTAAAACTTTTGATGGTGGTGATTCCACTAAGATTATTAGCTAATCGAGAATTGAGGGTACTTACCCTTTCCCGCACTTCAGCATATCTCGGTGCCAGTAATTTTTGAAAAGCGATCGAACCCCAAACAATAATTGGGATGGGGATAATTGCCATCCAAGCAATATCTGGAGTTAAGACAAAAAATGCTCCACCAACAATTACAACCGTGGTTAGGACATGAATAATCTCATTTGCCCCAACATCTAAAAATCGCTCTAGCTGATTAACATCATCATTGAGAATAGAAAGTAATGCACCTGTGCTTCGTTCTTCAAAATAAGCTAATTCTAAATCTTGAACATGACCATAAGCATTTAAGCGAATATCGTGTTGCACATCTTGAGCTAGATTTCGCCATAGTCGAGTGAAAGCATATTCAAATACCGATTCCAAACCCCAGATAATTGCCGAGAGTATCGACAGCACAACTAGTTGGGCAAAAATATCGGTAATGCCGAAGCGAGCTACAATCGAGTCTTCTTGCTGAACTACTACATCTACGGCTGCCCCAATAATAGCAGGAGGTGCTAGGTCAAATAGTTTGTTAAGAATCGAACAGGCTGTAGCCTGCCAGATAACTGTTCGATAACGCTTTCCATATTGCAGCAGTCGAGCTAGAGGATGTTTCGGCGACTTAGCTTTACTTTGGGTCATGCTGTTCCCAGACTTTTTTTACACATCTTTAGAAAACTTAGCAGAATTTGGTGATTTTGGTCATTGATAGTCAGTATAAAGTTCGGCTCAAATCTGAAATGCGTCAACGCGCTATCAAGTTAATCAAATTAATCAAAAACAAATCGCGCTCAAATTGATATTCATGTCTGCGATCGCCTTTGCCCTAACTTCTCAATTAAACATTTTCAGAAGGATAATATCATTGGGTATGACGATAACAAAGCTAGCATTATACCCATTCCAAATAGAACCCATATCAACACATACTGTTACCTGTTCCCGAAAAAAGATAGTTTATGGGATACGTAAGTAAATAAGAACAACGATATATTTTATATTTTGCTACTGCATAAGGTACTCAGTAGTCTATATCAACCAGAAAAATAACTAATTTATCTCGATCTTTATCTATTTATGATTAATTTATTTAATGTAGATCAATGAAGTATCATATGTTTTATCAACGCAATTGTTATCGTCACCTTAGTTTAAGATCTTAGCCAAGCCTTACATATAGGTGGTTAAATCTAATAAGTCTAAAACTAAAAATTTGCTACTAGTTTTATTTCCGATGCGACCGATTCATCTCAATCAAAGTATTTATAATTTGTTCCTTTGTTGAGATGGTATTGCAAAAAAAATCATGGTTCACTATGTTTAGTGACGATTTTGATGATATTTTTGAATACATAAACCTAGTCGATGGCATTTATCTCAAGAGCAATCCGAGATTAAAAATCAGAATAATCTGAAGTTTGAGCATAAAAGACTTGTCCGCAGCCAATGTATTTGATTAAAAATCAAGATCACGTGATTATCAAAATAACAACTGACTGCTCTAAATCAGAATAAATTTACGATTTAGTAATTTGGTTATTGATCAATGTATTAAGTTCGGCTCAAGCCTGTAAACAGAGAAAATAACAGCACCAATATTTGGTTCAAGCTCTTTTATCTACGGATGATTTGATAACATTTTAATTTGAGTATGAAAGTTTTAATATCTGCCTATTCCTGTAAACCTAATTCTGGCTCAGAAGAGGGAAATGGCTGGAACTGGGGGTGGCATCTAGCTGAGTTAGGTCACCAGGTCTGGGTGCTAACCCTAATTGATAATCAAGAAACCATTGAAGCGGAATTGGCAAGACAGCCATTGCCTAACCTACACTTTGTCTATATTGCTATTCCTCAATGGATTAAGCGTTATCTAGGGGATTCAATCGGCGATTTTGGCTGGCAAAGCGACTATTTAGGCTGGCAGCAAAGAGCTTACAAAATTGCACAGCAACTTGATCGAGAACAGAAATTTGATATTATTCATCATGTGACTTGGGCAAGTATTACAGGTGGCTCAAGGCTTTGGCGTCTCAATAAACCGTTTGTGTTTGGGCCTGTTGGTGGCGGACAAGTTACCCCACCGCTTTTTAAAAAATATTTTTTGCCTTATCAGTGGCGAAAAGAAGCGATCAGATCCCTAATATTTAAAAAGTTAGCGCAATTCAACTTAATCTCTCGTCAAACAGTTAGTCAAGCCGATTTGGTTCTGGCTACCAACCGCGAAACTTATAATCTTGCTCAACAGTTGGGTGCTACTCGCATTGAGTTTTCTGCCGTTATTGGTCTGACTCATGATTATCTTCCTCAACAACTACCAACAAGATCGAATTCAAAAGAGTTGCGGTTACTCTGGGTTGGTAGTCCCATACCCACGAAAGGCTGTCCCCTGGCACTTGAATCCCTGTCAAAGGTTAGCTCTCTAATTCCTTGGAAAATTACTATTGTCGGCTTCAGTAATTCAAATTTTGAGTTGATGAGGTTGATTAAGGAGTTAGATATAGAAACCCAGGTTGATTGTAGAGGTCGGATTTCATGGTCAGAGCTAAAACAAGAGTATTTAAAAAGTGATGTCTTTCTATTTACCAGTTTACGCAACAGTTTAGGTTCACAACTTTTTGAAGCTATGGCTTGTGGACTACCAATAATTACCTTAAACCACCAGGGAGCAAGAGATTTTGTCCCTGATAATGCTGGCATTAAAGTCTCCGTGACCAATCCGACAGAAACAGTTAAATCACTAAGTCAAGCAGTGGAGTATATGTATCAAAACCCCTACGAAAGGTTGGAAATGGGCAGAAATGGTTATGAGTTTGCCAAGACCCAGACTTGGACTCATAAAGCACACAAAATGTCTGAGTATTACGAAGAATTAACAGCTTTGAAATCGTAGTAAAACCAATATAGCTCCTGAAGAAAGCTGCTCTAGGATTGGCATAGATTTCTCGATAATGTGAGATTTACAAAATCTATTGCTGGTGTCAAGCTCCATCTGACCGTTGCTAATTATTAAATGTTGACCAAAAGTACAATGAATAAATTAATGCGCGTTGCTCAATCAGTCGATGATTTGGCAAATTTTGCTGAGTTAGTGAGAGATCAGTCTAAATTTGAACTACAACCAGTTAAGCTAACCGATCAACAAGATTGGATGGTGCGTGATGACTGTCTATCCCACAAATCAGGTGGCTTTTTCTCTTTATGTGGCTATCTTGATGATCGCGAAGATTTTGAGGCTCTAGTGCTGTTTCAACCACAAGGAGCTTTCAATGGAATGGCGATTCACTTTAGAGATGGAAAAATATATTTACTGTTACAAGCAAGAGTAGAGCCTGGTAACTCTCGTATAGTGCAGTATGGTCCAACGGTTCAGTCTACCCCCGCCAACTATCTGCGGCTACATGGAGGAAAGAAAACAGCATACTTAGAGTTCTTTTTTGAATATCGTGCTGGAGTAAAAGTCATCGAAAATAGCACTCAACTTGATTTAGGAGAACGCTATTATCAGAAAACTAAGATACTATCCTACGTTCAGCTAGAAGAAATGTGTCCCTGTGCCGAAAATATGATCTGGGTGCCTTTAGAGATAGTTGCAAAAACGATCGCCTATGATAATTTTTTAAACACCGATCTTCGTTCCATGCTGGGTGTATTTGATTGGGATAGTATGATTCGTGAGACATTAACCATTGACTTGCCTAGTAATTTAACTTTACCTATCAAACATCAAAACTCAGGAAGTCTTGTCTCCCTAAAAGAGCTGAGTAAATGGCAATTGAGTGATGATGGAATTGATGCCATTGCCGATGTACCCACTTCAGTTAAGCTATACAGTATTACCTGCACCAATCGAGAAGTAGCCTACTGGATACAACCTCTATTTCTATGCAAAGGAATGGGTTTAGTATTGCTTTATCAACGTATTACAAATGGTCAGCAAGAGTTTCTATTGAAAATAGGACAAGAATTTGGAGTATCACGCAGCAACGTTTATTTACCTTCAGAACTTGTCTATCCAGAAGAAGAGAAGAAAGCTACTTTGCCTAAGGGAGAAGTCCTGGTGGACTTAATTCAATCGGAAGAAGGTGGGCGTTTTCTGCAAAACGAGAATCGCTACCAATTGATCCAGGTAGATAAAGACATTGATATTGATGACAACCAGATCTGGGTCAGTGTAGCTGAATTCAAGACCTTGCTTGCTACTTCCAATCTGGTCAGTATTCAACTAAGGTGTATCGCCTCATTACTCCTATCTACTTTAAATCCATTATTGTGGGGCAAGAAGTAAAAGTCTATTGCGCCAATTCCACTCTAAAATGCACCAGAATGTAGAGGTTTTGAGATTTTAAACTACTAACAATCTTTAATTCAAGCCTTGGTTTGTCTTTGATCCGGGCAAGAAGTCTGCAAAATAATCTTAGTTACAGTGAATGTACTTGACTAACACAATTTTAGACTTCAACCTGAAATCAATCCGTTACCTTTCTATTAGTTTAAGTTTAAAACTGAAGTACCTCTAGTTGGTAGTTATCAGGCATTGGTTCGACTTGCCAAATTAGAGATTCTCCTGATTCTAAATCAACTTCTAGGGAGAGATGTTCCACTGCTGCGGTGGCAATATCTTCATTGCCTTCAAAAGCCTCTAAATCTTCGGTGAGCAATCTTAATTTGAAGCCCGCAGGAATCATACAGCCAGGTGTCAGGCAAGATAACTCAAATCTCCACGACCCTGCTTCCTCTAGAGGTAGAATCTTTAATTCATAGGGCTGATTGGCAATGATTAATTTTTTCGCTAGACCAAAATCAGGAACATCAGTTGCATCTGATGCAGCTAGTCCTCTGGCACCCTCTGCATTCAAGGTCATTTCAATCTTTCTCCAGCCAAATTCAGCAGAGATACTGGCAACACCTTGACTAAACCATTGTCTTAAAGGAGTTTTAGCCGCAGCACCGCGACGAGTTGACGCTAGACGCTTACACCAATCTGGATTTTGAATTAAAGCGCCCCAGGTGGCAAAGGGAACAGCTAATCTGGGCAGTAGTTGAGACTGACTCCCGAGACGCTCAATTAAGCTGTTTACTTGGGCTGGAGCAAGTTCAGTTATTGGTTCAACGGCAGCTTGTGTAACTTCGTCAGGACAAAGTTCTCTGGCAACCCATAAAGCATTAATATCAGTGATTAATTGATCATCTGTAAGGCTATAGGTGCGATCGCCATAGCTAAAGACCCCTTCCTGTTTAAGTTTTTGATGAGTAGTGTAACCCCAGATACGGAGATAACCTTCATCCACATTGACCTGAACTCCTAAATAGTAATCTGCTGTCCATTGAGGCAGATCGATCCATTCTTGAGGGACTCTCAGTTCACTCAAGTCCGATGCTTCTGTGGGTATTAAAACTAGCTTTGCACCTTGAATGACGATCGCTGTCCCGTTGACTACTTCCCAAATATCAGCTTGTGCAGTCTCACTTAAACTAGACTTGGCAGCAGCGTCTTCTTCCGCATGTAACCAAGGCAAAACAGTATTTAATGTCACTCGATTTAAATAACTTTGCCAACGACCAGCAGCGTTAACCGTGTTGCTGCTTTGCGACCAAGCTTGATCGATAGTTGCTGGGTTCAGTTCGAGAACTAAGTGAGTGGGGTCAAAGATAGTTGGGTTTAAGCTAGTCATCGGGGTACTCCTAATCTAGGATCTAAATTGGTTTATTAGTCGCTGTCATAATTATTAGCTAACCATTCTTCTAATAGTGAGCTGATATTATCGAGTATGTCCGATGTCAAAGAAATATGCATAGTTGACTGACTCCACTCCGCCAAAGCTTTGAGTAAAACTTTTCTCGCCTTAGACAACTTACGGGAGATAGTATATTGCTGAGTATTTAATTCCTGGGCAATTTCCGCTTGTTTTAAACCGTGGGAGTAATATAGCTCCAATAATTTTTGCGATTCAGGCTTTAATTTAGCGATGGTGGCGGTCAAAAATTGATTGAGATCCGTCTGTTGTTGACTGCGATCTCGCGCTTCTTCCTCAGCAATCAGATCGGTCAACAAAGATTCATCCACTTCTCCCACAATGGAATCAACAATCTCTCCCGTGTCATAACCAGGCTTGGGTTTATTGATTGAGGTTACATTGGGGAATAAATAAGAACGAACGGCTTTGACGCAGATGATCATCCATTTTTCCAGGTTAGCTACCGTCACCGCAGGGGAACTATTCTGGAGCTGGGTTTGGCGTTCTTGGTTATAGAGAGTGGCGATCGCTTGCCAGCTTTCGGGATCTGGCTTGGGTAACTTTCGGGTAGTGCTAGCTCGTTCAGGAACGTAAACAGTTTTAAAGCAATTCCAAGCCAAAATATACTGCTCAACGACCCCTTGTTCCAACCCTGCATTAGTCAAAGCCTCGCTCATTCGTTTTTGGCTTAATTTGCGGAGCAAAGACCAGTCAGAACAAATATCAATTTCTTTTTTTTGGCGCAGTAATTCCCTGATTAGATTACCAAAAGTAATACTGGCATAACTTTTGAGATTGAAGCCTCGTTCTCGGTCAAACCCTTTAAGCACTTTGTCGATCCTGGAAATCGCCACCTGAAAACAATCGGGTACCGTATACTGACTACTATTAAACCCACTGATTGTTTTAGTTGCTGACCAAAAGCAAACTTCCTGTAAATAAGCTGCCAGATGTTCTCGTGCCATACCTTGGGGCTGTTCTTGCCAAATTTGATGCCAATACAAAGCCCAAAAACTGACTGAGTTTTCTACTGATACTTTGTTTAAGGACTGTCTCATACTGCGGCGTAAACGAGCATCTGTCGCCCAACTACCAAAGCGGTCATAATCAAACTGGATAAAAGTAGAGAAAATTTCGACTGTGTCTTGGCGAGGGAGCATTAATCAACCAAAGAATAAATTTTGTGGGATACGCTGTCTGAAAAGTTAAATTGCCCTTGCTCCATAAGCTAAGGGATAACTTGTTAGTCAGTTAGTAATAATCATTAAAAGCATCCGCAGTATATTAACTAGGTATTCTTTACCCAAAATACTACACAATGCTGATTTAGGGATAGTCCTCCCTGCTCTCTTTCCCTTGTAATCTAGATTAGGGTTTTTGTTGCAGCCAAACAACTAATTGTAAGGCTTCGTTACTGAAACTTCTTGTCTTAATTGAGCCTTTGGTGTCAAGGTATTCACCATAAACAATAGCTAGGAACTTAGCGATCGCCAAGGGTTAGGGATTTATCCTCAACTAAAAGATCATAAATAAGTAAGACCGCTGCTATAACTGAATCCTGACTGTATTTAGAAAGTCATTTTTTGATGCGCTGTTTAGCTGCTTCCTAGAGATAATTGTCTGTTACTCCTGCCTGAAAACCATGTAGCTTGCTTGTGATACATTTATTTGAGATTGCAAATTTTGAGAGTAGATCACTAGATTAACCAATTGGAGTTTTAGTTATCAACTTGGTGTTGATTGCAACTTAAGTTTTCCTAAGAAGTATCACTTAATAGTAATCAATGATTTTAATCTAATTAAGTTGGGATGAAATATTACCATATAGCTTAATGGCAAATCGAATTAAGTCAAAAAATTATACTTTAGCTCGCAGAAACCAACTGAGAAATTTTTCCAGCACTGCATAATTCTCCCTGAAACCACTTAATTTTAAAAAGCAAGATTTTTGAGCAAGCCAAAATATATCTAAAACCTTATGAGTAGTAATTATTACCGGGAAACAGTCTTAACCACTGTCGACACCGAACCCTACATTGAACTAGATAATCAAGGTCAAAAAAAGATTTTGACTTTAGCCAGAGACCTTAATTTTCTTGGTCGAGATCCCTCCTGGGCGAATATGCAAGCTCCCAAAGAATGGAATGTAATCTCGCGTAAACAGGCAATTATTGAGAAAGAAGGCAACAGTTTTCGGATTTATGATGGCGATCGCCACAATAATAAACCAAGTGGCAATGGAATTTTTATTAATCAGTCTCGCATCAATTTAACCGATGGGCATATCCTCAAGAATGGAGAGCAGCTACACATTGGGCAAGATCCCCGCCAGCAAATAGCTCTGACTTACTATAATCCCAAACGAGGCGAGATGAGCATTCCCAGAGTGCGCCGTCTTAACTTTAAAGGCTTACAAAATTGGCCCGTGGAGCTAGGGCGATCGCCAAATAGTTCGTCATCAATGGAATTAGATGCGCCAACGGTGTCTCGCCTCCACGCGATCATCAATCCTGACGGCAAAGGTCGCTATATTCTCCAAGATCGCAGTAGTAATGGCACTTTCGTTAATGGCAATCGTCTCGAAAAATCTTACCGACTTGACAAAGGAGACACCATTCAAATTGGTCCCTACGTATTGCTGTTTACAGGGGAATCTCTAGAATTAACTAATGCCACCAACCAGATTCGTCTCGATGCCCATAAGTTAACTTTTACAGTTAAAGATAAAAAAGGAGACAACTTTACCATCCTCAATGACGTTTTTCTCGTGCTAGAGCCAGGACAGCTGGTCGCGTTTGTCGGCGGTAGTGGAGCGGGTAAATCTACTTTGATGAAAGCTTTGTTGGGCATTGCACCAATATCATCAGGAAATGTTTATCTAAACGGCGATAATCTACGTAAAAACTGGCCGATTTATCGTTCTCAAGTAGGCTATGTTCCCCAGGATGACATTATTCATCGAAACCTAACGGTAGAAGAGGTTTTACGTTCTGCTTGTCAGCTGCGCTTACCCCCTGACACTAATATCAGCGAGGTGATTGCTAATACCTTAGAGCAGATTAAACTATCCCATGTACGCAATACTTTAGTTTCAAGACTCAGTGGTGGACAACGCAAACGAGTTAGTATTGGTGTCGAGCTATTAGCCGATCCCAAGTTATTTTTTCTAGACGAGCCGACATCGGGATTAGACCCTGGTCTAGATAAAGAAATGATGTTGCTCTTGAGAGAACAAGCTGATCGCGGTCGGACGATCGCTCTAGTAACCCATGCTACAGATAATATTAGTGTCTGCGATCGCATTGCCTTTATGGGACTAGGAGGAAATCTTTGTTACTATGGTCCTCCCCAAGAAGCTTTGCCTTTCTTCCAGCGTCATGGTGGTAACTTTGAAGATGAAAAATTTGGCGATTTTGCTGATATTTATATTGAGCTTAATAAGGGGAAAAACAAAGCAGCGATCGCTGAAAGAGTAAGTTATTGGTCGCGGCAATATGCTGCTGCTCCTGAATACAAATCATATATCCAGAATTCTCTCAGTCCTGGCAAAGAAAATCAACAGGCTGCCAAATCTAAAAACTCGAAAACTGGGATCTCTCCCATCGCTCAACTATCTTTATTATGTAAACGTTACTGGAAGTTGGTCAGCCGAGATCGTACTAGCCTAATTTTGACCTTACTGGCTGGACCGATCACCATTGCTTTAACAGGACTACCTTTGCGTAATGAACAACCGCTGAGTATTGTAGATGAACCTAGTGTAACCCAAGCCTCTTTAGCATTAAGACTCTTATTTATTTTTAGCTGTATCGCCATTTGGATTGGATTATCAAATGCAATCCGTGAAATTGTTAAAGAAGCAGCAATCTATTTTCGCGAAAGATTATTGAACTTAGGACTGCTGCCCTACTTAACTTCCAAACTAATTATTAGAGGTGGTTTAGCGTTAGCTCAAACCTTGTTAATTTCGGCAGTCGTACTGCTGGTATTTGAAGCTCCTCAATCAGGATTAATTACTTGGTCTTTGGGGTTTGCGATTACTACTTTTCTCACCCTAATTGCTAGTACTAGCCTCAGTCTCATGCTGTCCGCATTTGTCAAAACCGAAAACGAGGGCAACGGAATTCTACCTCTGATCATGATTCCGCAAATTATTTTTTCGGGGGTCTTATTTACTCTAGAAGGATGGTCAAGTAAACTCTCGTGGTTAATGCTTAGTCGGTGGTCAATTGGAGCATATGGTTCTTTAGCCGATGTCAATGCAATGGCACCTCAACCTAACCCAGTATTGAGCGCCGAAATTTTAAATGAAATCTTTCAAGCTACTCCCGTATACGAATCTACCTGGAACAATCTCATCTTAAATTGGGGAATTTTGATTACTCATACCTTAATTTACGCTATTATTGCCATATTGCTGTTGCGTCGCAAAGATATTTTTTAGCAAGGTATTTTCTACTAGAATTTTTCACCTTTTTCTGCATACTCATTGAAGATCGGGTCAAGCCATCAATTCATTTAAGTTAAGCCATTGACAGGTCGCTGAAGCGTAGGTTATACATTAGTCTATGACTAAGTGTTTTCTCTTAAATGAAGATACTTAGTTATTATTGTATAGAGAGATTATTAATATTTTTTGAAGTTTGATTATTTAGGAATAACTAGTGTTCATTGATCCAGCTAGCATTAAGTGTTTCTACTATGTATTCCAGGTAAAAGATGATACTGACCACAGTTTGTCGATCTGATTCAGAACTTTAAAACTAATTCAAAAGCAACCTATGTTAGACAAATTCTCCAGTACTCCAGACTACGCTGTAGGAAAAAATTATTTAGCTGATGAGATAGCTGAGAATAGAGATCTTCGTTCTCCTGGGTATTTGAAGTTAGCAGGAAAAGAGCTTTCTTACAGATTAAAAATAGTTATTTTATTCGTGCTAGATAGTTTGTCCCTCCTGATTGGGTGGATGGTTGCTGGTCATGATGACTGGCACAGGTTTAATCTAAATTTTATTTGGCAAGACTCGGAAATGTTCAGTTTGTTTTTAACAGTGCTGGCATTTATGGTTTTTTTATTTGCCGCTTATGATCTGTATCGTAAGGGTGACAAAAGCCGTAATCTTTCCAATACAATTACGGCTATCTTCTTAGCTCATTTGGCTATTGTTCCTATTATTTTCAAATTTTACGATCCCAAAGTAATCTATCAATTGATGATAGCTGGATTACTGACAACCGTACTGGTGACTTTTCAAAGGGTCACTTTGAACTGGGTCTGGGCTTATGTCCGTCAAAAGCATCGTCCCTTGAGACAAAAAATACTCTTAATCGGTAATCCTGAAGAGTTAGCCAGCTCTAAAAACTTATTAGAGAGTAGTGAAGTGTTTCAAATTGCCGGGCAATTAGACCTGTCAGAGTTTGATGATGATGAATCATTGTTTATTGCTTTGGACAGAATAAACTACAAAGACTTAGATGAAGTTTTTGTCTGCTCCTGGGAAGCGGTGAAGGGAGCGGCAAGTTTGTATTGGAAATTAAGAACAATAGGTGTCAATTGGAGAATTCTACCGATAAACATTAAATTACCAGAGAGACAGGCGGAAATTGCGACAATTATTGGTGTTCCAACCATCCGATTCGCTCACTCAGCAATTGTCGGCATTGATTTTTTCAGTAAGCGTATTTTTGATGTTTTAGTGTCATCGGCATTGCTGGCAGTTTTTGGGTTACCGATGCTGTTTATTGCTGCCTTGATTAAGCTTGATTCACCAGGCTCCATTCTCTATAAACAAACTCGTGTTGGTCTCAAGGGAAACCACTTTAAGATTTGGAAGTTTCGTACTATGGTGGAAAACGCTAGTGATTTGCAGCAAAAGCTGGAACAACAAAATGAGGTTCAGGGGGGCATTTTATTCAAAATCAAAGATGATCCCCGCATCACAACCGTTGGCAAGTATTTACGTCGCTATAGCCTTGATGAGCTACCTCAGTTGTTTAATGTTCTTCGCGGTGAAATGAGCTTAGTTGGTCCTCGACCTTTGCCCGTAAGAGATGTAGCCAAGTTTTCCCCAGACCATTTCTTCCGTCAGGAAGTGTTGCCAGGAATCACAGGATTATGGCAGGTTAGTGGTCGTTCTGATACTGGCTCAGATGGAGTCTTCAATTTAGACTTTGAATATATTAAAAACTGGTCTTTAGCCTTAGATTTTAAAATCCTGTTGCAAACGTTCCAGGTCGTCTTAGGTGCTAAAGGCGCCTATTAAAAAATATAAATGTAATTTTTTTAGCACATAAATCTTAGTTCAACGCAGCAAGTTCATTACTTGAAATTTATGGATTCCAACTTACACATTGAAGAATATATAGACTTTAATCGCTATTGGCAGGTTTTAAGACGCCGCTGGATACCTGCAACAGTAACCTTTGCGGGAATTGTAACTCTTTCCTTGGTGGCAGCTTTAACTTCAGAAGATGTTTATCAGGCTGAAGCCCAGTTATTAATCAAGTCAGAATCAGATCGTTCATCCCGAATCGTTGGGATTCCTGATGGTAGTCCTGAGATTAAAAGATCGGTTTTAGATAAAGACCCGATCGAAACAGAAGCTAAAATCCTTCAGTCACGCCCAATTCTAGAAAGGGTGATTGAAGACCTCGATCTAAAATCATCAGATGGAAAGCAATTAACTTATAAGCAAGTCATCAGATCCTTTAATGTCAGTCCAATTATTGGCACAGATATACTTCAGGTAAATTACGAAGACCCCAATCCTGATGTTGCGGTAGGTTTTGTCCAAAGAGCAGTTGAACTTTATTCTGAAGGCTATTCCCTAGCCGATCGCGCTGAAACCAAAGAGGCTAGTGATTTTATAAGTAAGCAGTTGCCAAAACTAGAAGCCACTGTTAGGCAAGCGGAAGAAAATCTGCGTCTATTCAAAAATCGTAATGGAATTTCTAATTTGGAGGTTCAGATTGATGCCAATATTGGTTCTGTATCCCAGATTGAAAGTCAAATAGATCAGGTTAATGCACAGCTAAATGATGTCAACGCTCGCTATAATCGATTGCAGAGCCAATTAGGAATGGGCTGGCAGGAGGCTTCCGCGGTTAGTTCCTTAAGTCAATCTGTGAGCGTTCAACGCACTTTAAAGCAGCTACAAAATGTTAAGGTGCAGCTGGCTCAAAAACGTAATTTTTTATCCGATAATGCTCCACAGATTATCAGTTTAAAAGAGGAACAGGCTGATTTAACCGCTCTGTTGCAACAGGAAATCGCCAGTACATTGGGCTCTCAGCAACAAGGTTTAGCCGACAGAATTAATATCTTAAGCTTAGGAAATCTAAAACAAGCACAGCTTTCCGAATTTGCTGATTTAGGATTACGCAAAGAAGGATTGGATCAGAGATTAGCTTCCCTGAGAACTGCTTACAACACCTATCAAAGGAGATCTAATTTATCTCCGCAATTACAAGAACAGCAGCGAGAATTAGAGCGTAAACTCAAAGCAGCACAGTCGACTTATGAAACCCTGTTGAATAAGCAAAACGAAGCAGGGATTATTGAGCAGCGAGATATTGATAAGGTGCGTGTAATTGCTAATGCAGCGATCGCAGAAGATACCGTCAATCCTGATGGAAAAGTCATTGTGGCAGCAGGTGCCATGATGGGAGCTTTGTTTGGGATGGCGCTCGCTTTCTTACTAGATCTTAAGGATAGGACGATTAAAAATACTCAAGAAGTCGAAAATTTGTTTGCCTACCCCCTTCATGGCGTGGTGCCTAATTTGAGTTTGACTGATGGGGGAAATCAGCTGCAACTGCCAGGTTCTAAGGTTGAGAGTTTACCACAGCAAACCATCTCGATGATGCCTCTCAAAGAGGCATACCAAAATATTCAAGTAAATCTCAAGCTTCTAGATTCAGATACTGAGAAAAAGGTAATCGCAATCACTAGTTCAGTACCTCAAGAAGGAAAGTCTTCGGTGTCAGCAAATTTAGCCGTGGCCAGAGCCCAATGTGGTCAGAGAATTCTCTTGATTGATGCAGATATGCGTCGCCCCACTCAACACAGAATCTGGGAAATTCCCAATCAGGTTGGTCTTAGCAATGTCCTTCAGGGTGAGATTGCCTGGAAGAATGGAGTTCAAAATATAATGTCCAATTTAGATGTCTTGCCTTCTGGGTCAATTCCAGATCACCCGATCGCTTTACTAGATTCCTCTCTATTTCAGGATTTTATCGAAGATATAGCTCAACATTACGATCAGATTATTTTTGATACTCCACCCATTATTGGGATTGCAGATGCTAAGGTCATTGGCAAAGTTATTGACGGTTTTCTCTTTGTGGTTCGACCTGGAGTTGCCGATTATAGCAGCGCTACCGCCGCGAAAAAAATACTTGATGGAACAGGACAAAAAGTACTTGGTGTAATTGTCAACGGAGCAGATATGGAAAATGAGCCATATCATTACAATAGCTATTACTATGCTCATCAAGAATAATATCTGAGAGAGGCAGATTTGGAGCAACTAAATTATTAATCAGGTAAGATTTCAAGTAAGAACAAAACTAAGCTGCTGTGAGCCTAACTTTTGGCATTTTTAATTATTAATTTAGCTTCTGTAAGAATTTAATCTCTAACCTATAATTTATCGAAGGACTTGAACTGAAGTTAGGCTAAAGTCCTACAAGTTAATTTATCTAAATTACTCAGCAGGTAAATTCTCAAATCTAGTTAAATGAATTTATTCATCTATAATCCAAAATCTGGTTAAGATTATTGGATTTATTTTCTTGAAAATAAAATAACCACTAAAAAATCTCTTAAATTAAGAGAACAGCATGAAACAGTCAATTCGACCTTTTGAAAATTTCTTTTCGGTAGCGTCTTTGCTACTATTTTCACAAGGTTTTTA
Source organism: Cyanobacteria bacterium P01_G01_bin.67 (assembly GCA_039179675.1). Lineage (GTDB taxonomy): Bacteria > Cyanobacteriota > Cyanobacteriia > Cyanobacteriales > Xenococcaceae > Waterburya. The sequence continues at coordinate 12,479 of JBCDEP010000052.1, read as the reverse complement.
CACTATTATTTTAGGAGGAGCAATCGGAGGAGATGAAGGAGATGTCGATAGTGCATTACTTAGGTTTGCCTTCCTCCTGATTTATTTTGTCACTTTTGCGCTATTGGGGTTCCGATTGCCCAGAACTTTAGCATTCCTCAAAACTAATTTGTGGATCTTGTTTTTAATTGGACTAGCGTTCTTTTCCGTCTCTTGGTCTTCAATTCCTAGTATTACTTTCCGCAAGGTAGTTTCTCTAATTGGTTCAACCTCATTTGCCTTATATTTGGGTTCGAGATATAGCTTTGAAGAGCAGCTAAAAATATATGCTTGGACATTTGGTCTTGCTTTATTTTTAAGTTATGTTTTTGCCCTCGTCATTCCTGCATATGGGATCATGGAAAGTGGTGCTTGGAGGGGAATTTACCCCCATAAAAATGGTTTAGGAGAAAGTATGTTTGTTGGTTTCCTTACCTTCTATTTTTTGTCTTTTTCCAGCAAAAACTATCAATTATTATTTAAAATCTGCTGCTTGCTATCAGTAATTATAATTATTTTTGCTAAATCTGCTACTGCTTTAATCAGCGTTTTGTTCATTTTTTCTACTGCCCAGGGATTAAAACTTTTATCATTTAAATCTAAGAAAAGCGTTTTTTTGATTCTACTGTTTCTCATTTTCAGCATTCTGTTAATTTTCTTGCTGATGATTAATTTGAATACTTTACTTGGTCTTTATGATCGCGATATTACTTTGACAGGAAGAACTCCATTATGGGCTGATTTATGGGAATTTATCAAGCTTCAACCTTGGTTAGGCTATGGATATGGTAGTTTCTTTTCAGGCTTACATCGTGAAACTGATATTATCTGGCAGATTCATGATTGGATTCCTCCCAATGCTCACAACGGTTTTATTCACATCTGGCTAAATGTAGGGGTGATTGGACTAGTTGTATTTTGTTTTGGCTATTTTAAATGTATATTTAACTCACTGTTTAAATACTTAATTTCTAAACAGATTCAAATGCTGTGGGTATTTTTACTACTACTTTATACCATCTTTTTTAATCTTACCGAAGTATCTTTCTTAAGTAGTGGCATGCTCTGGATCATATCTTTGGCAGCAATTTATTCAACTAAAACATCCCCTAAAAAAGTTAATTTAAATTAGTTTATGCCTAGCAAGAAAGTTGATTCAATAGTTAGTAAGTTGCTTAGTCGCGAAAGATTCAATAGTGAGAGATTCAAAAATTCCTTAGCAATTTTCAAATCTTTTATTTTTAAGTTAATTGTTCAAGGTATCTACTTTATTATTTTGGCTCGCACCTTTGCCCCAGAGCGATACGGCGCCTATGTAGGAATTGTGGCTATTGTGTCAATTTTTATGCCCTTTGCTACCTGGGGTAGTGAAAAGGTTTTGATTCAGCAAGTATCTCGCGATCGCAGCTTATTTAGAGAATACTGGGGAACATCAATTCTCAAAAACCTATTTTTTGGCTCGATCTGCATCAGTATAATTCTTACTATATATAGTCTAATTGCGATCCCAAACATTTCTATTTACGCCGTTTTTTTTGTCGCCCTATCCAACCTAATTTTTTTGCGACTTAACGATATCGCTAGGGATAGTTTCCTGGCAGTTGGACAATTAAGTTATACGGGTAGAGCCATATTCTTGGTCTCCTTAAATCGATTTTTTGCTGCTGTCCTAATGATTGTGGCGTTTAGTAATCCCAGTATTCTATTGTGGACAATATTATATTGTGCTGCCACATTTTTGGCGGCAGTAATCTCTGGCTGGCTGGTAATTCAGCAGATAGACTACCCAGAATTTAGGCTATCAAAAATGATGACAGAGTTAAGATTAGGGTTCTCTTTTGCCATTGGGATCTCAGCCAGAAGCATTTATAACGACCTCGATAAATCGATGCTAGCAAAACTATCTACATTGGAATCTGCTGGTATTTATGGCGCAGCCTATCACATCTTAAATGTGGCATTTACGCCGATATTATCATTGGCAATGGCATCATACCGCAATTTTTTTCAACAAGGAGTTTCAGGAATTCAAGGCAGTTTCGAGCTCTGCAAAAAGTTGCTACCTTCATCCTTAGGTTACTCTTTACTGGCAATCTTAGGTCTGGCATTTGGTGCCCCATTCATCCCGATTATCTTGGGTGCAGAATATAGTAATTCGGCGATCGCTTTAGTTTGGCTATCGCCGACAATTTTCTTTCACACAATGCACCTATTTGCAGCCGATACCCTGACGGGAGCTGATCTTCAGAGTGTTAGAAGTGGGACTCAGGTAGTTGTCGCGATGATCAATGGGGTATTAAATTTTTGGCTAATTCCTTTGTATAGTTGGCATGGTGCGATCTGGGCAACGATTACCTCAGAATTCTTGCTAATGGTTCTCTTGTGGGGTGCAGTATATCGATATTCCAGAAAATCTGTTTAATTCTCTATCTGCCAAGAAGTGCATCAACAACACTGACTGAGATTGTTTGTAAAGCACAAATGTCACAAGATTTTAGGCAAGATGAGACCCTAATAGAAGAGCCTGTCCTCAAATAACCAGCTACTAACAGTGCAAAGTAGAAAAACTCACAATTATGACTACTTAACTACTTACTTATAAAAATGTCAGAGCAATTATCTTCCTCTAAAAACCGTGGTTTGTTCGTCGTTTGGAAAAAATATCAAAGAAGACCAGAAGTTCTCGCATCCCTCTTAAATTGCGAACTAAAATTTATACCTCATCTTTTTCGCAGCAAATATTTGCGACCATTAGACTACTTGTTAAAATTAGTGGTCAATATCAAAGATATTCTGACGACCAGACCACAGTTTGCGATCGCTCAATGTCCTCCGACTTTCAGTGCTTTACCAGCCTTGATTACTAAAACTCCTTACGTAATTGATGCCCACAATCCCTTATTTCAAGTAGAAATGTGGCAGACATTACCTTTAGCTCAAACTATCCTCAAAAACGCCAAGGCAATAATAGTCCACAATGGGGAAATGTTTCAGTTGGTTAAAGGTATGTATCCTTCAGCACAGCTATTTACTATTTCCGATCCGATTAAAATGATTGCTACTCCCCTACCGCCAAAGCGTTTAGCAACGCAAATTTTGGTCATTGCCTCCTTCGACCCTTGGGATGAACCAGTCGAATTGCTAATCGAGACGATGCAAAAGTTAACTGAATACAACTTCATTATCACTGCTGATGTCACTAAGCTGCCTGCTGAAACTGCCACTAGTTTACAGAAATTAGATAATGTTAAGTTGACAGGCTTTTTAGCAACCGCAGAATATCATCAGGTTCTATGTTCTAGCTTGGCAGCGCTGGTATTAACTACTAGTGATGCCACCCAGCCTAGTGGAGCTTGCGAAGCCCTTTCCTCCAACACCCAGCTAGTTATTAGCCACACTTCATTAACTGAAAAACTATTTGGCGAGTGGGCAGTATTAGTCAATAATGATTCTGAGTTACTTGTTCAGGCAATTCGTTCTCTATCCATTCAAGAGCTTGATTTATCTTGGTATCGCGAGCAATGGAATACAGAAGTTGAACGAGAAATTTCTCAGCTAAAACAATTTTTAGAGGATTGCTAAATCACAGTTTGGTGTTGAGAGAGAGCCAAACGGAGATTACTGAACCTAATTTCTCGACCTCCAGTACTGATGCCGCTCATTTTTGAGAGTAGGATCACTGACAAATATAAAGATAATGTTATGTTTTACATTTAGTTTGGGAATAATAACGGTGTAAACCCTGAAGGATTTTTCGTTTCTTTCGACTAATGAATTTAATCAGAGTTTTTACCATCGCCAACAATGGTTTCCAAGAGGTAATTCGTGAACGTATTTTGTACTTTATCGGCTTCTTTTCCCTACTATTAATTTTGGCGCAAAGAATTGTGCCCGAAATTGCTGCGGGGACTCATGAAAAGATTTTGCTGGATATTGGTATTGGTGCGATCGCAATCTTAAGCGTAATTGTGGCAATCTTCATTGGGACAGCTTTGATCAACAAAGAAATCGAAAAGCGCACTTTATTGATGTTGATTCCCAAGCCAATTAGCAGAGCAGAACTAATTTTAGGTAAGCATTTGGGGCTCACCGCAGTGCTAGGAGTGATGGTCACAATTATGATGACGATTTACTTAGCTACACTGAGTATTTCTCAAATTGAGTACCCCGTTGTGGCATTGATTACTGCGGGAGTCTACTTGTTACTGGAATTAGCTTTAATTGCAGCTGTAGCAATTTTATTTGGCGTATTTACTAGTTCTATTTTGGCGACCTTACTTAGCTTTGGAGTTTATTTAATGGGACACTTTAGTGAGGATCTAGTGGAATTAGGGAAACTGAGTAAAAATGCCAGTATTGAAAGTCTGACTACAAGTCTTTATCTTGTCTTACCTAATCTTTCTCGATTAGACTTAAAAAATGAGGCTGTCTATGGTTTATTACCTAATTCGACTGAGCTTCTTAGTCATGCAGTTTATGGTTTGCTCTATACTGCCTTACTCTTAATTGTGTCGATGATGATTTTTGCTCAAAAAGAATTTTAATGGACTGGAGCTAAAAACCAGATTTAAAACAGTGGTGTTTAAATTGATTATGGCAGGGGCAACTATTATCTGATGACCAAGATAAATCTTGATTGACTTGATCTCAATCAAGATTTGTGATTCGTCAATTTTGAATCACAAAGCTGTAATAATCTCCCAAAACATCATGATTTTTGAGTGTACCCTTTAGAGATTGATTCGTGATGAGATGGTAATCAAGTAAAAGTTTAGCTAAAAAATGAGATTCTTAACCAAAACTAAGGGATATCATACAAACAACACGCTCAAATATAAGTAAAGCTCTTAAGAAGTATTGATTACTATGATAGAAAGTTCTGGGTCGATTTTACAGCTACAATCAAGAGCAACAACACTCAGTAACGTGCATCTTCTTATAGTTTCCTCTCAAACTGTTCATTTTCAGGCAATCGCTGCTTCTTTACGTGCAGCAGAAGTCGAGTTTTCCTACGATTTAGTTGATTCTCAACAGTTAGACGAAAACCCGCCACATCAAAAGTATTGTGCGATTATCTATGACTACAGCCAAGTTTCATCAGGTGCAACGGCTGATTTTTTGCTCGAAAATATTCAGTGGTGGGGTCATCTTTTTCCTGATATTCCCTTGGTTTTAGTGACAGATGTTTTAGGCGATGAGCAAGCAATTCGTTTGATTCAGTCAGGAGTCAGTGGCTATGTACTTAGACATAAACTCTATCAACTGCCTGAAACTTTAGAAAAGACACTATATGACTTTGTATCAAAGAGGGCAATAATTAAACAGCAGCAGGATTTGATCAAGAAACAGCAGGAACAGATTCAAAACTTAGAAGCAGAAAGGCAAAGTTGGCATCAACAAAAACAGTCAAGGCAGGAACACATTTCTCATCTAGTTCATGAGTTACGTAATCCGATTGCGGCGATTATCGGCTTTGCCCGAGCTCTCAAAGAACAATACTATGGTGACCTGAATGCCAAACAAATGCAATATGCTAGTTTGCTGGTGGGTTCAGGAGAGCATTTATTAGCCTTGGTTAAAAATTATTTGGAGTTAACTAAGATTGAGGCGAATAAGCAAATATTAGAGTTTGAACGAGTTGCTGTTGTGGAAATTTGCCAAGCTTCCACCTTAATGTTGGCAGAAAAAGCAGCAGCCAAAGGATTAGAGTTAGATTTTGACTTAGAAGACCAGATTGATTTCTGTATTGCGGATTCAATGCGCCTTAAACAGATTTTAATTAACTTACTTAGTAATGCAATTAAGTTTACCGAACGTGGCTCAGTAAAATTAAAGATAACTCGCAAACAAGACGATCTTTATTTTGCAGTGATTGATACAGGAGTCGGGATTTCTGCGGAGAACATCAGTAAATTGTTTCGTCCGTTTCCGCAAATTAGTAACCATCATGAAAATACTGGTTTAGGGTTAACTCTCTCCAAAAAACTAGCTCAGCTTCACGGTGGGGATATTACCGTCACCTCACAACTGGGAAGGGGAAGCTGCTTTACCCTCTGTATCCCCCAGTATCAGACAATCGTCGAGCAGTAGCTCCAGCTAACCAACAATAATCAATAAATATCCTAGAAATAGACGGAAGTTCCCATTTGGATTTGAAACATCTACAGTCTTTACAGTCGTTAGGAAATAGTCGGTTCGGGGAACCTGAGTCAAGCCTAATCAAGATCATCTGTAATCATGATTAGATACTATGAGAATAGTTAACGATTAAATGTCTAAATGATGAGCGAGCCAAAATTAACACAATTAAAAAATTTGTTTCAGGAGATGGAAAGGGCTTTAATTGCCTACTCTGGTGGAGTTGATAGTACTTTAGTCGCCAAAATTGCCTATGATGTTCTTGGAGATCGCGCTTTGGCAATTACTGCCGTATCACCCTCGCTACTTCCTGAAGAGTTAATTGATGCTCAAACTCAAGCTGCACAAATTGGGATTAAACATGAGCTGGTAGAAACTTATGAAATGGACAATCCAGCATACACTTCTAATCCAGTCAATCGCTGTTATTTTTGTAAAAGTGAGCTACACGACACTTTAAAACCGTTGGCTTTAGAACGGGGTTATCCTTACGTAGTCGACGGGGTGAATGCAGATGATCTGCAAGATTATCGACCAGGAATTCAAGCTGCTCAAGAAAGAGGCGCGAGATCGCCTTTAGCTGAAATTGGTGTCAGCAAAGCGGAGGTGAGGGAAATTTCCCGTAGCCTAGGTTTAGCTTGGTGGGACAAACCAGCACAACCCTGTCTTAGCTCTCGTTTTCCCTATGGTGAAGCAATTACCGTTACTAAATTGCAGCGAGTGGGTAGAGCTGAGATATATCTGCGACAGCTTGGATATGATAATTTGAGAGTTCGTTCCCAAGCAGATACTGCCAAAATAGAATTACCAGCCGCAGAAATCATTGAATTTGTGCAACAGGTAAACTTACCCCAATTAGTTAAAGCTTTCCAAGATTTAGGATTTATTTACGTAACTCTAGATTTAGAAGGTTATCGCAGCGGTAAATTAAATCAAGTGTTACAATAAGTATAATTATATACTTAGAGAGTAAAATATGGTTGAAAGGCTTAAGCGGTGGGAATCCCCACGAAAAAAAGGTCGCAATGATAAAGGAAAAGGCGGCTCAGCCAGAGCAAGACAACTACGCAAAAGAGAGCAAATGCTGCGCCAGAAGTTAAAACAAAAGTCAGTTCCAAAATCACGAAATTCAAAAAAAAGAGAGGGAAATTATTCCCTCTCTTTTTTTTTAATCAACTCAGCTGATATTTTCATAGTCAATAATAAATATTAGGCTCTTGTTTACGCCAACTTTATAATTTTTAAATTGCTCAATTCATTATTTACAAGCTTATGCCATTAGAAGTGATTATTCCGATCGCAGCAGCTATTATTTTATTATTGCTATTGATCTGGATCATCAAGGTTTTTAAAATCACTATTAAAACAGGAGTGATTGTGGTGCTGATTCTAATACTGCTGCAAATTATATTTGGCGTTAATTCCCAAGACATTATTCAGGAGATCTTGATCATAATAGAGCGAATTCGTCAATTAATTTTAGATAATTAGATTGAGGAACGCTCCGATTCGTCCTATCCTATCGAAGGAAGAATTGCTGACAAATGGAGATTCGATTAAGTGAATAATCCTGATTTTGTATTGCATGTTGGGGAAGCAATAAATGCAGAATAGGTAATAAGGAAGAACAGCACAAAGGAACAACATAACATCAATAGAAAACAGCTAATTCATAACTTGTGTCTATCATGTCAAAATTCCCTAATTTGAGCGCTGCTATTTTAGAAGAAAATGCTCGATTATCTAGTTAAAATTACCTTTAATTACCAAAACTAACAAAATAACAATTTCTCCCCGTAATTACTGGTAAATATTCTTATTAAAACTTACGCTTAATCGTTACTAGTACTGATACCATCAGTTGATTTTTAAGCTTAAAATCAAATAGCGGGCAATAACCGCCTATTGACTAAATATTAGGTTTTAGAGGGAAATTTTGTGCGAAGAAATGCTGAGCATTTAAAACAATTAAATTCATTGTCAATTATTAGTCTTCAACCAAATAGTAAGCAACTTATTAAGTTCATAACTATGGTTTTTATTGGCACTTTATTCCCTTTACCTGCCGTGGCCTTGTCAATAGCAAGGGTAGCCAATAATAGTACTGAAACCCCTGGTTCAATCAAACTTAAACCCAATCTCTCCCCTCGTTATGAAGATCGGCTAGAACCAGCTATTTCTCCTGGCAAACTGAGGTTAATGACTGAGGAGCTAGAAGGCTTAATTGGTCGGTTCAAAGTGACGCTGTTGACAGCTGATGCTAATCATAGCCAGGTAGACATTTCTTCAAGTGCAGTTATTGAACAAATACTAGAGCAAAACACTATCAGTCGTAAACGCAACAAGAAACTGCTAGCAAAATCTTACTATCAAAATTCCCATCAAGCACTACAGCTAGCCATCGAAAAACTCGATAATTTTCGTTACCTAGCAACCCAACGTAGATTTGTTGAAGCTGAAAGAGAATGGTCTACTGCCAAACAGGCATTATGGGACAATTACCCCCGCAACCGAACCCTTGCTAAATCTGAAGTTCGAGGAATGTGGTTGGACCGAGGTACAATCGTTAACGCTAAATCAGAGGCTGACTTAGCTCAAGTCTTTGATCGAATGGCGATCGCAGGAATTAATACCGTTTTTTTTGAAACCCTAAATTCAAGCTACACCATTTATCCTAGTCAGGTCGCACCACAACAAAACCCCCTAGTCAAAGGATGGGACCCGCTGAAAGCAGCTGTCAAACTGGCTCATGAACGAGGGATGGAACTGCATGCTTGGGTTTGGACATTTGCCGCAGTAAATCAACGCCATAATATTATACTCGACCTGCCACGCAATCACCTAGGTCCTGTCTTATCACGCCACCCAGATTGGGCAATTACCGATCACGAAGGTAGTCGTTTTCACTATAGTTCAGGCAAAGTTTTTCTCGACCCTGCTAACCCTGAAGTCCGAGAGTATCTTTTAGCTCTGATCACGGAAATTGCTACCAACTATGAGATTGATGGTATTCATCTCGACTATATTCGCTATCCTTTTCAAAGCCCTACAGGCAAAATGACCTATGGTTATGGAACTGCCGCCAGAGAACAGTTTCAGCAACTTACGGGGTTTGATCCGATGGAGCTTGATCCCCTACATCCACTCTGGTCAAGATGGACTGATTTTAGAATTGAACAAGTAGATAGTTTTGTCGAGGTTGTATCTCAGAATCTACAGCAGCTTCGTCCTGCATTGACTCTCTCAACGGCAGTATTTCCCATGCCCAAACGAGAACGTCTCAGCAAAATTCAGCAATCATGGGAAAAGTGGGTTAACAAAGAATGGATTGATATGTTGATCCCCATGACCTATGCTAAGAGTACAGATAGGTTATACAGTTTAACTAGTCCTTTGATTAGAGAGTTTGATCATGGTAAAGCTCTACTACTTCCAGGAATTAGGCTTTTAAACATATCCGATGTGGCAGCACTAGACCAGATGCAGCTCCTAAGGAGTATGTCTACCCAAGGGTATGCTCTATTTGCAGCAGAAAATTTAGACTCTCGTCTAACAACTATTTTTAGTAGCACTCAAGGAGAAAAAGTTACTGAGTCCAAGCAAATCTTACCCCATCGGCAACCCTTCAAAGCTACTATGTCGCGATATCAAGGACTACAGCATGAATGGAACTATTTCTTAATTGAAAACTCACCTGAAATAGATGCTGTCATTCTACGAAAATGGGGTCAGCAAGCAGATCGGTTAAAATCAGAGCTAGAAAATCTCATTGATGAACCATCAGGGAGAAACTTTTTCTCAGCTCGCCTCGCACTCAACTCTCTTCGCCGACAATTTCCTGACTGGATGGCACAAACTAAGGATATAGATAAATATCAAGCTCAAGTTTGGCAGAGTAGGTTGGATGCGCTAGATCGCCTGCTAAGTTATGGTGAGAGAAAGAGCCTAGATAGTTACTAGATACACAAGATTAATAATCTGGAGAAGTCGGTGCATTTACCCTGTTAGAATGACAGTGTTGCAAACCTAATCACGATTAAAGCAATTATGCTACTTACAGAGACTAACTTAGTTGCTCTACTATATCTAGTTTTGAGTGGCACATATTTACTGGTGTTGCCCGCATTAGTCTATTTTTATCTCAGCAAACGTTGGTATACCGCCAGCTCGATTGAACGGTTGATTATGTATCTTTTTGTGTTCTTGAGCTTCCCAGGGATGTTGTTGCTAAGTCCATTACTTAATTTTCGTCCCAAACGTCGCAATTTAGAAGCCTAAAGAGATTAACATGCGTAGAATCGATGCACTAGGAATTGGTCTAGGGATGTTTATTGCTGCTGGACTGGTTTATGTTGCGCTGCAACTATTTGGTATTGATAGTATTAATGCTGGTATTTGGACTCAAACAGCATTGGTTGTTGGTCTAATTGGGTGGTCTTTAACCTATTTATTGCGGGTAGGGACAAAGAAGATGACTTATAATCAGCAGCTTAAAGATTACGAAGAAGCTGTCATGCTAAAACGACTGGAGGAGATGTCTCCTGAAGAAGTCGCTCAACTGCAACAAGAAGTTGAGTCCGAGAATGAATGAATCCTGAAATTAGATATTTTCGTTATTTAAATTTTTAAATCAATTTTGCCTCATGAATGTTGCTCAACGTTTCGAGAAGCTACAACAAAATTCTGAATGCGCCTTAATTCCATTTATTACAGCAGGAGACCCTGACCTAGCAACAACCGCCAAGGCTTTGGAAGTGTTAGCTGACAGTGGAGCAGACATGATTGAATTAGGCGTTCCCTATTCTGATCCTTTAGCGGATGGACCCACAATTCAAGCCGCAGCGACCAGAGCGTTACAGAAAGGAGTTCAGCTAGAAGACGTCTTATGGACAGTCAAGCAGGCTGCTCCTAAGATTGATATTCCTATTATTTTATTTACCTATTACAACCCAATTTATTATCGTGGTGTAGAATCTTTTCTTCAGCAAGTCAAAGCAGTCGGGGTTAGCGGCTTAGTTGTCCCCGATTTGCCTCTGGAAGAAGCCGAAACACTTCTTGAGTCAGCCGCCGCAATTGGCATTGAGGTAACTCTTTTAGTGGCGCCAACCAGTTCTCAAGAGAGAATCAAGGCGATCGCCGCTAAATCTCAAGGCTTTATTTATTTAGTTTCGGTGACAGGAGTCACTGGGGTTCGCTCGCAAATGGCATTAGAAGTCAAAGATTTGTTAACAAAGTTACATAATTCTACAGATAAGCCTATCGGAGTCGGTTTTGGTATTTCTGACCCCGAACAAGCAAAACAGGTTAAAGATTGGGGTGCAGATGCAGTAATAGTGGGCAGTGCTATTGTTCAACGTCTGGCAGATGGCACTCCAGAATCAGGATTAAAGGCGATCTCTGACTTTTGTCGCTCCCTCAAAAAAGCTATTTCATAAGGTCATATTTAAGACCTGAGCAATTGAGATTTAATGGCTAAACTTTTAACCTATAGCGCTAATTTATTAAATTTCTTTGCCTCTCAAGGCAACACCATAATTATCTGAAATATTTAGTAAAACATTGAAATGTTTGCTATGGATATCGAACTATAAAATTAAGTAGCGAGTAACAGTTAATTCCTGTTACTCGCTACTGGTATGATTCTTTTTAGTATTTTAAGCTAGTCGCTATGCAGTTGAAACTATAAGTTATTCTCAACTACTCAGCTAAATTAAGCTAAGAAATAATTTCAGGTTGGTAATGTTAACTAGGCACAACCATTACTACCGCTTGTTGAATTTTCATTTGGGAGCAGAGAATTGGGCAAGTCTTCAAAACTTTTGTGAACTGCTTTACAAAATTCTTTCATTTGAGCGACTGTCATTGTTGGTTCTGCCTGTCCTTTTTCCCAACGGCGAATTGTGGAAACAGCTACGCCAATTTCTCTAGCAAGTTGCTCTTGGGATAGCTTAACGCTTAGTCTTAATTTTTTGAATGGAGAATTTGTTTCTTGATGTTGATGTTTTTTTGGTCTTGTCATGGTTTCTGTATAATCTTTAATGACGATAGAGTGGTAGATAGTATTTTTTAGGCAGCAAAAACTTGCATATTGAAATTAATTTTTAGAGCTTTTATTCGGCACTAATTAATCAATACTAGGAAAAAATATTACAAGTCAGAAATTATTGTTTGAGCTGCTAGGGAGTAAATAGATAGAAATAAAACAAGCAAGTATATCTTTAGTTGCTGTATGAATAAAATAAGAGTAAGTACTGACTTGAAAAATATAGATTGCCTATAGTCTCATAAGAATATAAACATTTTGCGGTAAAGCAAAATACAAT
>JBCDEP010000197.1:0-10584 GCA_039179675.1 Cyanobacteria bacterium P01_G01_bin.67 | reverse complement strand
TGTTTTTTATCCAAAAAGCTGTGTGTTTAAAAAACCGTCAAACTATTGTATTGTCTAGGTTCTGTCCGCTGCTGGGGGACTTGCGTCTCTCAACCGCGCATTTACCAATATAGGTAACCTAACTCTAAAAGTCAACCCCTTTTAAAAAAACAAAGCTAATTTTTTTCCATGTCATTGCCAAAGTTTAGTCGTGCTATGGTGTTTGGACGGATGTTTGAAACAGATTTTTTTTATGTCTCTATCTTTTCAAGAAATCATTGCCTGTTTAAACGAATTTTGGAGCGATCGCAATTGCATTATTGTTCAACCATATGACACAGAAAAAGGAGCAGGAACCAAAAACCCGAGTACTTTTCTGCGCGCTTTGGGACCAGAACCCTGGTCGGTGGCATATGTAGAGCCTTGTAGGAGACCAACGGACGGTAGGTACGGCGAAAATCCTAATCGCTTCCAGCATTATTATCAGTATCAAGTATTAATTAAACCTTCTCCTAATAATATTCAGGAAATTTACTTGGATTCTCTGAAAGCATTAGGAATCAATCCTGAGGATCATGATGTCCGCTTTGTTGAAGATAATTGGGAAGATGCTGCTGTTGGAGCTTGGGGTGCTGGATGGGAAGTCTGGTTAGATGGCATGGAAGTAACCCAGTTTACTTACTTTCAACAGTGTGGGGGGATTGATTGCAGACCTGTATCTATTGAGATTACTTATGGTCTGGAAAGATTGGCTATGTATTTACAAGATGTAGATGCAATTACCAAGATTAGATGGAATAATCAGTTAAACTACGGTGATATTTTCTTACAGGCTGAGATTGAGCAATGCACCTATAATTTTGAAGCATCCAATCCTGATTTACTATTCAAATTGTTCAGCCTCTACGAACAAGAAGCAAAAAATTTAATAGAGCGTGGATTAGTAATCCCTAGTTTAGACTATGTACTCAAGTGTTCCCATAGTTTTAATTTACTAGACGCCAGAGGAGTTATAGCTGTTACCGAGCGGACTCGTTATATTGGCAGAATTCGCAGCATGGCTCGCCAAGTAGCACAGTTATACTTGGAACAGAGAGAAAGTCTGGGGTTTCCACTGCAAAAAACAAGTTAGAAGAATTTATCTACAACTTACAATGATGTAATTGTGGAACATTTATATTCAATAGTTACTCAGAAATTAGACAAGGTTAGATATAGATTATGGCTAATAGTCGTCGTGTGGCTCGCGTAGCCGCTTTAATCAAGCGAGAAGTAAGCCAAATGTTACTCAGCGAAATTAAAGATGATCGGGTTGGTGCAGGGATGGTTAGCGTCACTGAGGTGGATGTTTCTGGTGATCTACAACACGCTAAAATTTTCGTCAGTATTTACGGTACGGAAGAAGCTAAGTTAGAAACTATGGAGGGTTTAGACTCCTCTATTAACTACGTTCGTAAAGAATTGGGTAGTCGCATGCAGCTCAGACGTACGCCAACAGTAAAGTTTTTTGAGGATAGATCCCTCGAAAGAGGAGACAAGATGTTAAATCTGCTCAATAAAATTAGTGAAGAGAGACAACATCAAACCGAGACAGTAGAATTAGGCGAAGATTTTTAGCTTGGAGATCGAGATTGGGAATTCCAAATTGGCAACAATTGCCTCTTAAGGAGCAAATTGCCCAGATGATCGTTGTTCGTGCTTCTGGTCATCTCTTTGACCATCAAATTCTTTATCCTGCCTGGGAGGCTAATAACGATCAATTAAAAAACTGGTTGTCAGAATTGAATCTTGGTGGGGTAATTCTTTTAGGCGGAAGCAGTATTGAGTTGCAATTGAGGTCGCAACAGCTACAAAGTTGGGCTAAAACTCCTTTATTGATTGCCGCAGACATTGAAGAAGGTATTGGACAGCGGTTTCCTGGCGGTACTTGGTTTCCACCACCAATGGCTTTAAATGAAATTTATCGGAAAAATCCTGAGCTGGCGCAAAACTATGCATACCAAGTGGGTCAAATAACAGCCCAAGAGGCTCTCGTTTTGGGAATTAACTGGTTATTAGCTCCTGTAGTCGATGTTAATAATAATCCTGATAATCCTGTAATTAATATTCGAGCATATGGCGATCGCCCTAAAATAGTCAGCGCACTTACTAGTGCCTTTATTCGTGGCGCCAAGACCACGTCAGTGTTAACTACCGCCAAGCATTTTCCTGGACATGGTGATACCATTACCGACTCACATCTAGCTTTACCAACTCTCTCTCATTCTGACTCTCGATTAGCAGCAGTTGAATTACCACCTTTTGAGCAGGCGATCGCTAATAAAGTAGATAGTGTGATGACAGCTCACTTGCTAATTTCTGCCTGGGATCAAGAGCGACCAGCAACTTTATCCAAAATTATTGTTACGGATAAGCTTAGACAGCAACTTGGATTTAGTGGTTTAGTAGTTACTGATGCTTTGATTATGGAGGGAATAAAAAAATTTACTACCTCTGAAGAAGTTTATGTGATGGCAATTGAAGCGGGAAGTGATATTTTATTAATGCCTGATGACCCAGAAACAGCAATCACTGCAATTTATAATGCTGTTCAGTCAGGGAGAATTACGGAACAACGTATTCATAAGTCTTTGGAGCGTATTTGGCAAGCTAAAAATCGGGTATTTGCTCGACAAGGGAAAGCCTCCGAGTTATTTGGTTATCAAGCCAAACAACTGGTCAAATCGATCTTGGAAGATTCACTACAAAGAAATGGAATAACTCTCGATTCCAATTCTCATCAGAATTTTCGTAACCTAATTGTAGTTAATGATGTTTTGAATACACCTTATTTAGATATCAACTCTCCTAGCATCACGATTCCCCAACAGCTAGGGTACGAGAGACTAATTGTAGATAATAATAGCTTCAAGTTTATCTTAGAAGACTCTCGCTCCACATTATTACAGATATTTATTAGGGGTAATCCTTTTCGAGGTAATGCTGGCTTAACTTTCGATACTAAACAGATATATCAGCGGTTAATTGTCAAGGGACAAGTCCTCGGAATAGTAATCTATGGTAGTCCTTATGCTATGGAATGGTTTAGAAACATAATTGATCCCGATTTACCCTGGGTGTTTAGCTATGGACAAATGAACCAAGCTCAGGCGATCGCCCTAAATAGTCTATTTGTTAACGATGTTAGTATGTTATCGTCTAGATTTTATGATTTCGGATTTTAACTTTGTCTTTCATATTTCTCTTTCCCCAAAATCCAAAAATACTGAAAAAGTAGATAATATTTCGGCTCATAAATTAACTAAATCTTCAAGTGTGCCGAAAATTCTTAATTAAATAGCAATTTTGTAATTTTCGATACAGCAGTTTGATGGATTTTGTTATCAAACATCTACAGCATGGTTTATATTTGTAGGGAGAGATTTAAATTAAAAGTTATTTATTCGGTGATTAAACATGACTGTTGCTACTCCATACCATTCTATTTCCCCTAGCTACTCTATTGATACCCTTAGAGACGAAGCCAGGCAGCTTATCGAAACAGGCATTATCTGTCGCCAACAAGCAATATATACTCTCTGCAAGTATATTCCTGCCCGTGAGTGGGTAACAGTTGAATGTGAACTTGAAAGATGTGATTATCTTTTGCGAGATCCCATTGGAGATTTGGTATCCTACGACAGTTGGGAAAACGACTAAATCATTTAGCCATTAAGAAATTTATCAAATTTATCAAATGCAGTTTATCCAGCATGTTTTACTTGTAAGTAAAACATGCTGGCGTTTTGATTTAATTGTGTAAACTGAGAGCTTAATAACTAATTTGCTGGCATTAAAATCTCTAATTTCTATTTCCAAAATTCAAGCTTGTCTTTACCCGAGTAATCTAAATTTTCGACAACCAAGAAATATCCAGCACCAAAAATTGAAACAAGAATGACTAGAAACATAATGATAGTAGAGTGGTTTTTGCTCGACTTACTTTGATTACTTTGGTCAGCTTGTATTTTTGAGGATACAGTTAATGTCGCAGCTTTTTCAGCAACCGCCAAGCTATCTTTGTCACGGAACTCTGAAGTCGATAATTGAGTATGGTGATCGCTGATAACTGACTTGAGATTAGTTCCTTTTAGATGAGCTTGTTGTAAATCGACACCACAAAGGTTAGCTCCTACGAGTACAGTGTTAGTCAAATTAGCATTGGTCAACTTGCTATGACGTAAAATTGCATGATTTAGTTTGGCATTAGTTAAGTTGGCTTCTTCAAAGTTGACACCCTGAAGGTTAGCATTGGTTAAATCAACACCGCTCAGATTTTTTTTCGCAGCACCACGATTGACTATATCCCACACACAATACCATTTAGGATCAATTATGGTTTTATGGCTGATTTTTGCCGTTTTTAAATTGGCAAATTTTAATTCTGCATCTTTAAAATAAGCTCCGCAACATAATGCACTTCCTAAATAAGCGGAGGTAAGATTGGCATGACTAAAGTAAGCATTTCTTAAATCAGCATTTTCAAAATTTGCTCCAGTTAAATCTGCTTTATAGAGATAGGCATCGTTTAAATTAGCACTGTTAAAGTTAACGTTGATTAACTTGGTGTTACTAAAATCTGCCTCACTTAAATCAGCACGGAATAAGTTAGAATTACTCAGATCTATGTTAGAAAAGTCTTTTTGGTCAAATTTATGATTAACGATTTTAAAAACTATCAGATAATTAATTGATATCGTAGTTTGACGGTTGATAATAGCTTTGAAAAAAATAACAAAGTCTAAGTTAGCACCTTTTAAATTAGCATCATTTAGATTTGCTCCTAACAAATTTGCTCTGGTAAGGTCAGCATTAACGAGCATTGCTTTACTTAGGTCAGCTCGACTAAAATTTGCTTGCTTAAGGTTGGCTTTCTTAAAATTTACGCCACTTAGATTAAGATTACTCAGATTAGCTCGTGAAAGGTCGGGAATTACTCTTTTATGCTTTTTATACCAAGCATTCCATACTTCAACACCTTGATTAATTAATGCTAAATGCTCTGGATTTGCCATCTTAAAGAATTCTCTAACTCCGCTACTGCTGTTTTAGATCTGCTATGTTGCCAAGCTAATTTCAAAGTGAGATGATACTAATATGTATAAATATTAGATAGCCTTCGTAGTATGACACCTCAATATTTGCCACAATAGCAAAAAATATTTTCGGGCTTAGCAAACTTTTATACCGTCAATTTAATTCATAATTGATCGAGTAAGTATAAAGTTTTTGAAAAGTATTCTGTCATAAATACAAAATTATCTTAAACACAACCAATAAGGCTCTGCTTCTTAAGCAGAAGTTCTTAAATAGATGAATTGGTTATTATTTCAGATATGAGGATTAAGTAGCGCTAGATTATGATTCATCTTGATTAGTCAAAGAATAAGATTGTCAATGTTAGCAGCAGCAAGATCTATTTCTCTTCAAAACAGACTGAGGACACCAAGCAAACTTGAAGATCAACATTAATGTAAATTGGTTGAGAATAAATTATTGATTTTTTTAGTAAGGTGAGTAAATTTTGCCCCAAGCGGAAGTGCAAAATTTTTTAATCAACCAGTATTACTCCCTGGCTATAATCTGGCTTGACCTTGGGACAATTAACTCGTCACGATAAAAAACGATACAATCTAAAATGTTTAACAAAACTTATCAAATACCTCGCTTATGTTGCGCCCTGAACAGAGATCTAAATTAGATAATACTAATGATCTTTACTTTTATGACGCTCCCCGTTTAGTAACCCATGTAGATGAAGATTTTATTGATCGTCTAACCAATCTTTATCGGGAACGGCTTCAGTCAGAGAGTCGTGTTCTTGACCTAATGAGTAGTTGGATATCTCATTTACCCGCAGAAGTTAAATTCAGCCATATAGAAGGGCACGGAATGAATGAGGAGGAACTAGCCAAAAATGAGCGATTGGATCACTATTTTGTTCAAAACCTGAATCAAAGTCCTAAATTACCCTTAGAAGATACTGATTTTGATGCAGTGCTAATTACGGTCTCGATTCAGTATTTACAATATCCCGAAGCTGTTTTATCAGAAATATATCGAGTCTTAAAACCTAATGGAGTAGTAATTATCAGCTTTTCTAATCGTATGTTCTATCATAAGGCGATCGCCGCATGGCGAGATGGTACAGATACAGATCGAGTCAATCTGGTAAGAAAATACTTCCAGTCAGTTGACGGTTTTTCTCAACCCGAAGTAGTGGCTCATCAGCCTCCATTACCAGGATTTCTACAAATGCTTGGTTTAGCTGGAGGAGACCCGTTTTATGCCGTTATCGCTTCTAAGCTAGGTTAGCTATTAAAACCATTGCTAAGATAACTATTGCATAAAGTAAAGCGATCGCAATTATTTCTGTGTAAATTGCTGTCCAGGGTTGGAGAAGTGCTGAATTTAAAAATTTATTTAAAGATGTTAGATTCGCCAGATTCATTATTATCAATTAAGATAAGAAACTGGTAACTTTTCTGAGATAGTTGCAATGAGTTTTACGTCAAACTCTTCTTCAAATACTTCTCTTTTATAGCTAAGATTCCATAATTCGAGAGAGCAATCATCGCCGATTTCAATTGGCTGGAGTTGAAAATTAAGAATGCGATTATGCTCGTCATACTGACAATTTACCCTGGCGATCGCACCTTTATTTCTCCGATCTAAAGCTACGGCCAATCTCAATATTGAGCTTAGTTGTCTTACTATTAACTGATATTGCTTATGAGGCAGTTGATTATAAGGCTCATGTTTTTTCTTAGGTTTACTTCGGCGATGATAGCGAGCAATATTAGCAATCAATTCTAATTCCAGCTCGGTAAATCCCAGCAATTCTGCATGACGAATCAGGTAATATGAGTGCTTATGATGAGCAGAATGACTTATATATACGCCACAATTATGTAAGATTGCTGCTGACTCTAATAGCTCCCTTTCAGCAATATCCCAGGAGTGGAGTTTTCCTTGAAGTTGATCGAAGATACTCAAGGCAAATTTAGCTACTCTTTGAGCATAATTAAGATCGACATGATACTTCTGTGCAATTTTGATTACGTTACGATTTTTGACTTCATTTTGATAACGTAAGCGACTATTAATTAAGCCATGACTCAGCATCCAATCGACAATCATACCTTCGCGCAAAGCACGTTCACAAATCACGATTGAATCTAGTTTGAGCATACTCATAGCTTCCAGCAAAATAACTGCCCCTGGCACAATAATTTCTGCCCGTTTTTCAGCTAGTCTAGATACTTCCAATCGCTCTTTATAGGTCATCTTAGCCAGCTTTTTGACAATTTTTTCGATGTCTTTATAGTCAATTTTGTAACCATTAAGCGGATCAGGAACTGTCCCTAATTCTTCCTTAGCATGAATCTCGGCGATAGTTTCAATAGTTCCTGAAGTACCAATCGTGTTGGGAACTTCATTAAGCTGAAGATTTTGCCAGATCTCATCTACAGGACGCTCTAACATTCCTCTGACATATGCTCTTAGTGCTTTTAATTCGATATCACTAATGGGATCTGTGGTGACAAACTCTTTGCTAAGGCGAACAGCACCTATTTTAGTACTGCTTAAGAAACGAGGTTCATGAATATCCGCTAGGATCAATTCTGTTGAACCACCACCAATATCAATGATGATATGAGGCTTCTCATTGAAATCCATTCCTGATAACACCCCTAGATAGATTCGCCGTGCTTCCTCTCTTCCCGAAATAAGATTGACGACGATGCCCAATTTTGATTCAATCTGGCGTAAAAAATCTTCGCCATTAGGCGCTTCTCTGGTTGCACTAGTTGCCACAGCAATAATTTGCTCTGCCTTAAGGCTGACTGCTAGTTCTTTACAGCGTTTTAGAGTATTTAGTGAACGTTTAATTGCCTCGGGGGTCAATTCTCCCGTAAGAGGATGGCGATCGCCCAATCGAACAGTATCTTTTTCTTTGGCAATTACCGAAAAAGCAGGAAGAGAAGGCTCGATCTGCACAATTACCATATGAATTGAGTTAGTACCGATATCAATCGCTGCAATGATCTGTTGGTTCATGGCAATTGTAAATGCTGATAATTATCTGGAAAAGTAAATTAGTCGATATTAAATAAATTGGCAAATTTAAGAAATTTCAAAGCTCAAGATTTAACTTGAAATTTTTTGTTCAAAATGGTCACAATTAACACATTTGTATAATCTCATGGATTTTGCCAGGAGAGACAAATCCCCTTAAGATTTTATAAATATTTATTAATTTATAATCGATCTGATTTATCAGCGAATTCAATATGACTCAAAATCAAGCTTTCAGTGAACCAACATGGAAGAAAGTAATGCGACTCTTGCGATGGGATAAACCAGCTGGAAGACTCATTCTGATGATACCTGCGTTATGGGCTGTATTTTTGGCAGCAAAGGGAACACCACCCTTACCGCTAATTGGCGTAATTATTTTGGGAACTTTAGCGACTAGTGCCACAGGTTGTGTGGTTAACGATCTTTGGGACAAAGATATTGACCCTCAAGTAGCTCGAACTAAATCTCGTCCTTTGGCATCTCGCGCCCTTTCGGTCAAGGTAGGTTTAGTGATTTTTGCGATCGCCCTGGTTTGCGCTGCGGTACTGGCATTTTATCTTAATGGTTTAAGCTTTCTACTGTGTGTGGTCGCTGTTCCCTTTATTGTGTTTTACCCATTGGCGAAGCGAGTTTTTCCTGTGCCGCAATTGGTTTTGTCTTTAGCTTGGGGTTTTGCAGTGCTGATTAGCTGGACTGCGGTGACGGCTGAAATTGAAACGGGGACATGGTTACTCTGGGGCGCAACAGTCGCCTGGACTCTCGGTTTTGATACAGGCTATGCATTGAGTGATCGTGAGGACGATCTGAAGCTGGGAATTAACTCTAGTGCTATTTTTTTTGGGAGGTATACTCCAGAAGCGATCGGAATTTTTTACGCTATTACCGTCGCTTTGCTAGCTTCGTTGGCGATTAAGCTAGCTTTAGGAGCAGCTTTCTGGGTTAGTCTCGCTTTAGCTTCAGCTGGCTGGATTTGGCAGTATTTAAAATTACGCCAGCCTTATATTCCTCGTTCAGTTTATGGCAAGGTATTGGGACAAAATGTCTGGTTGGGCTTCATTTTATTAGCAGGAATGATTCTTGGATATCTAGCATAAGTAATCAGAGCTGTTGCTCAAAGTCTGGTATTCAAATTATGATAATATTCTTACTATATTTTAAGAAAATTGTTGGAAGGTATATAGATATATGGAAGCTGCAATGATCTTGGCGGATTTGCCAGAGGCTTATGCTATGTTCAAACCCTTGGTAGATGTTCTACCAATTATTCCCGTGTTCTTCCTAGCTCTCGCTTTTGTATGGCAAGCAGCTGTGGGATTCAAATAAGCTTTTCTAGATTATATTACTTGTAAAGCATCCACACTGAATTGGGTGCTTTTTATTTGCTCAGTAAATCTTTCCCCGTCAGATTTGATTGAGTTTTAGAGTGAAATCTCTACTTCTTAAAAATAGCTGGCTAACGATAGTATAAAACTATTAAGATTTTTCCTATTTATGCATTTGGAGGGAAGATGCAAACAGAATCTAGTCTAGATAAAAAGAAACTGCTTTCCGCTCTAGCTCACGGCTCAGTATTCATAAGCGCATTAGTTCTTTCCATTGGAATTCCCATCGCAATTCTCTCTGTTTCCGAAGATAATGTAATCAAAGATAATGCTAAGGAAGCAATTAACTTTCACCTGAATATCTGGTTGATTGGTGGAATTATTGCCGTACTCTCGTTCTTTTCTTTTGGGTTAGCAGGGTTCGTTTTGGGTCCAATTTGGTTGGTTATTCACTGGGGTTTATCAATTTGGGCAATTACACAGTGTCTCAAAACCCCAGAGCAAGTTTTTCGTTATCCCTTTATTTTTCGTGTGGTTTAATCACGCAGTGAACATAAACCAAGTTGCAACAACAAACAGAACATAAGCGATCGCGACAATAGTATAGGCTGCGGTGTTAGTTATCATGACTGAGTTTTCTCAAGAATTGTACAGTTCAGCCATTGATGCTAACACCTGTTTTTTGCGACATAGGTATAGGAATATACTATTAATTTAATATTTACTTAATTTATTTTAGGTTTACAAAAAGCTATATTAGTGGGTTATATTGTGCTTTACAATACTAAAAACTTTAAGCTCAGGTTTCACCTTGCGATCGCTTGACGATATAAGTTTACAGTTAACACTTAGAAAGTTTATTACAGGGTATTGAAACGCCCCAATAAACAATAAAAAACGCCCCCCATTCCTGAGGAGCGTTTCTTTTAATCAATAATTACAAGGTAGTAATTACACAGTCAATTAACCGTTGATGGAAGGAGCAGTCAACGCTACAGGAGCTTGCTCGCCACTTGCCAAGTCAAGAGGGAAGTTGTGTGCATTACGCTCGTGCATTACTTCAAAACCAAGGTTAGCTCGGTTTAAAATGTCTGCCCAAGTGTTGACTACACGTCCTTGTGAATCCATTACCGACTGGTTGAAGTTAAATCCATTCAGGTTG
>JBCDEP010000222.1:0-7811 GCA_039179675.1 Cyanobacteria bacterium P01_G01_bin.67 | reverse complement strand
TTGGCTTATGCAGTTATTGATGGAGTCGATGCCAGAGCTAAGTCGGGAAGATATCAAGCTGAACGATTCCGATTTCCCTCCAAGTTAGTTCCTTCATAATGTGTTACGTGCATTATTTTTTCTTTCCCTAGCTACTTATTAAGTACTTGTTAGGTTCTCACGATGAAAATTGGGAATCTCATGGGGGTAGATCTGCCCGAACTCGTTTAGGGGGTGCTTTTAATGACTATTCCGCTATGAAAATGCGGCTTGCATGGTCGATTAATGTTTGTGCCTTGGGTACGCCGATGATGTTTGTGGGTACTGAATATATGACTGAGAGAGCTTGGCATGATTATTTTGGCTATAACGGTACCAATGCTATTGCTCAAAGAGTCCCTTTTATCTGGCAGCCTGCGCCGAGTTCTGAGGAAGGCAGATTTATGAACCTGTTACGAGATATAAATTTACTGAAAGTTAATCTGGGGGCACTGCGTAGTGGTAACGCTCAATGTCAGCTAGTTCATTATGATAATGTTAACGGTGTTGTTGTCTACAAGCGATGGGATAATTTTGGCAATATTATCTTGATTGTCATCAATATTTCTGAAGGACAATGGAACGATCGCAATTATCAACTATCTACTAATACTCCTAACAGTAGATGGCACGAAATATTTAATTCACAATATGTTAATTATGGTGGATGGACTGGCTCTGGTAATTCAGATCCATTTTTCTATCCGACAGCAGATAATACTGGTTTATTGTCAGGAATTAATCTACCAAAATGGAGTTTAATGATTTTGAAGCAGCAGTAAGGTTTTTTCCTGAATTGATTCTAATTACCCCATTTGAGAAGTTTCTGAACTGCTAGGAGCGATCGCCTTTGTTAAGACAATCAACCAAAGTGTAGATTAATAATATGGGCGGCATTAAAACTACTAAAAATCATGGCGATACTGAACCAAAAAAGACCAGAAAATGTAGCAGGCGACTTTTACGTTGATTCTAGCTGTATTGACTGCGATACTTGTCGCTGGATGGCACCCCATGTTTTTGACCGCCAAAATTCTCAGTCAGCCGTATATCAGCAGCCACAGTCTGCAACTGAGAGATTGTTGGCTCTACAGGCTCTGTTATCTTGTCCCACTGCATCGATTGGGACAGTAGATAAACCGACAGATATCAAGCAAGCACAGCAAACTTTTCCTTTATTAGTCGCCGAGAATGTTTATCATTGTGGCTATCATGCCGAAAACTCTTTCGGCGCAGCCAGTTATTTTATTCAGAGAGAAGCAGGAAATATCTTAATTGATTCACCATGTTTTACGCCTCCTTTAGTCAAGCGGTTAGAAAAATTAGGTGGCTTACGCTATCTGTATCTTACTCATCGTGATGATGTTGCTGACCATCAAAAATTTCAACAGCATTTTAATTGCGATCGCATTTTACATAGTGACGATATTCAAGAATCTACAAAAGAAGTTGAGATTAAATTATCTGGTACTGAAGTAATAGAATTAGCTCCAGATCTCAACATCGTTCCTGTCCCAGGACATAGTAAAGGACATACGGTTTTGCTCTATAAAAATAAGTTTTTATTTACAGGAGATCATCTAGCCTGGTCGCCTTATTTCAATCATCTTTATGCTTTCCGCCGCTTTTGCGGGTATTCCTGGTCAGAACAAATTAAATCGATGGAAAAATTGGCTAATTATTGCTTTGAGTGGGTTTTACCAGGTCACGGTCGTCGCTATCATGATGATGTTAAGGCGATCAAGCAGCAGATGCAACAGTGTCTTGACTGGATGAAAGAGCAGTAATAGTGTTTAGGACAAACAGAATTTTTCACAGTAGAGATCGCCTGTTGAAGAATTTAATTTGACATTTAAGACAATCGTTACTTCCCATTAAAAAGCGATCGCATTCTCGTGCCACACCGCGACCTTCGTTAAATGCCCAAACTACCAAGCTTTGTCCGCGACGACAATCTCCTACTGCGAACCACCAGAAATTTTATTATTAGTTACAAACAGACAAACCAAATTCAGTTGGTCTAGATTGTAAGTCGTTTGTCTGTGCTGCTGTTACCAAATCTGGCAAGGTAAATACATAATCGCGATCGCTAACTCTGCTATGACAACTCAAACAGGAGCCTTCACTACTGGATACTAAACTTTCTGTGGGGCTGTACCAAGCATATTTCCAATTCCCATTACGCAGATTTTCAGAATGTTCTGTGCCAAAATCTGACTGCTTCTGGCGAATAAAGATATTATTTAAACGACTCGGCGTTAGTCGATCATTGGCATCAGGTATAGCGGAATGAGTTTCCATAACAATAACCGAACCATCTGGTAGCGGACTATTTTCTTTCGCAGCGTTCACCGCAATCGGATTAGCATATATTTGACGCACTATCTGACTATTAGGACAAGCAACTGAAGCATAATGAACGAAGTCTTGTTGATAGTTACTGGGAAACTCTAGGGACTCAGAAGCAACCAGAGAAGATAGTCCCAGACTTATTGCTACTGAAAATAACAATAAAGCTATCCTGAATAACCATTTTGGGAAAGTCATGCTTTTTTCGCTATTTGATTTCTTTATTAATGCGGGAGAATTGGTATTAATTGCTCATCAAATCTTGCATACGTGCTTCAGAAAGCTTGGGATCGAAAGATACTCTGGGATCTAAGGTGGCTACTGGAAAACGTGGTGTTGTGGGACGACGAAAATCAATCGAATCAACGTAGGCAACAAGGTCAGCATTTTGGGTTGATGCACCATTCTCATTGTATTTTTGGTAGTTTGGATAGTCGGCCGCTATTGAATCCCAATCTGCATAAGCGGTTAGACCCACGTTGAGAGTTTCAGGCAAGTCAGGTCGGATAAACTGATCGAGAACTTTCCATTGGTCTGAGTTTTCTTCTTGATACAGCAGGGTAAAAAGTTCCCCAGAACGAGCGACCCTTAACCGCATCCATCCTTCAGGAGCATCAGCAATTTTCAAAGTCGAAAGACTGTTGAAAGTAGACTTCATTTCAAACTGTGAACTACCAGCAGGAAAAGCAGTGCCGACACTGAAGAATAGCCAGTTTTCCTTATTCCTTGTCCAGCTAGCTTTGGTAAAGGTTCGGGGTTCGCGAATAAACAATCCTGCTAGGGAGAAAGACCTCTGGGGTATGGGCGTTTGTGTTCCCTCTACTTGGATGCGGGTGGTGACAATAAAATCTCCTGTGACTTCACGGTAAAGATGTCCTGCCTGATTATCTTCAAACCAGCCTGACGATCTAGGTCGCAGCACCAAATTGCCATTTTCTACTGTGGGAGTTTCCCACTTCGATACCCAACCCTCTACCTGATATTCTTGCCAATCTTGTAAGCTTTCTGGGCGATCGAATTGAGTAGAGAGCGATCGCTTATGTGGTTTACCGTGCAAGTTATCAGTGGTATTCGTTGTCAAGTTAGTTGGGGGATCAATCTCTTCATTGCTGGTGGTTGGCTCTTTTGTGGTGACTACTGTACTGAAGACAATTAGAGATGCAACTACCATACTTCCTAGAATAAGCAATATTTTTTGTCTCATTGATATTTCCCTGTTATCTTGAGCTTTTTTTAAGATAAAACAGGGCTAATTATAATGTCCAATAGATTTATACGGAGCAATTAATAGCTTAAAACTATTACTAAAAATAGCAATGGAACTGAGACACTTAAAATATTTTGTAGCTGTAGGGGAAGAATTACACTTTGGGCGTGCTGCTGCTAAAGTTCAGATTACTCAACCTGTAATTAGCGACCAGATTCGCCGTTTGGAGCAAGAATTAGGCGTAAAGTTGTTTTTTCGTACTAAACGCACCGTAAAGCTTACTGAACCTGGAAAAATCTTTTTTACAGAAGCCAAACAAATTTTAGAAAGAGTTGATAAAGCCGTTTCAGCAGCACAAAAAGCCGATCGCGGAGAACTTGGAAGCTTTACTATTGGTTATACAGGACCTGCACTTTATACATTATTACCTAAAATTATTCGCACCTTTCGCGATCGCTATCCTCAAGTTGAACTGGTTCTTAAAGAAATTTGTACTAATGAACAGGTAGAAGCCTTGAATTCAGGAAATATTGAAGTTGGTTTCCTGCATCCACCCATAGATGGGGAATTTGAATATATCTCAATTATGACGGAAAAAATGGTTCTGGCATTACCAGAAGATCATCCTTTATCGACTTTTACCGAAGTACCCATCAGTAAATTATCAGACCAGTCATTTATCTTATTTCCTAGACGAGAAGGGGCATCACTTTACAGTCGTATCTTATCAATATGTCAAGAAGCGGGCTTTAACCCCAAAGTTGTACAGGAAGCAAGCCCACAACCAACAATGATTGGTTTAGTTGCAGCAGGAATTGGAGTTAGTTTTGTATCGTCTAGTCTGGAAAATCTCAATCGTCCTGGTGTGGTTTATCGCCAATTAGATGTGACAACACCCGAACTAGAATTAGTTGCAGCCTGGAAAACAGAACAAGTTTCTCCTGTTTTGCAAAAATTTCTGCAAGTAGTCAGAAAAAATATTAGCGATCAAAAATCTAACTAGGAACACATACTTTATGATTTCATTTACAATTGTAGATTGAACTTAAGGTAAATCAGTACTTCCCATTAAAAAGCGATCGCATTCTCGTGCCACACCACGACCCTCGTTAAATGCCCAAACTACTAGGCTTTCTCCGCTAAAACTTACAGATTAAACACCAGTTAACAAAGGTATTTTCTCCCTTCCCAATGATTGACTCACTGGCTACTGTAAATCTCAGCCGTTGATAGAATCTGACGTTTATTTCTTTTTGAGTTACCAATATAGCGGGACAACCAGAAGGCTCAACTACCTGCTTTAGTTGTTCACCTAAAATCTTAGTGCCGACTCCTGTTCCTCTTAACTCAGGAGCTACTACCATATTGTTAAGATACCAAGCTGGAGTATCATTAAGAGCTTGTTTTTTCGCAGCACCAATTTCTTCCATCACTTCCAATAGACGTGATAAACTACCCCAGCCAAATCTCAACGGCATAGTTAATAATCCTTCTTTCACCATAGACAAAAGACTAACATCATCGCTATTGGGAGGATTCCAAAAAGCCATTGCCATTATTTGTCTTCTTCCTGGTGGCTGGTTTGATTCGACCAAGGCAAAACTCTGACCGATATTTTGAGAATTGAGATTAATATTAAGGTTACTTTTGACCATCCAGCGAATTGCCTTTAATCTATTGGCGGGGTTAGGAAAAAGGTAAATGTGTAACGGATTATCAAAAAAGGCTGCTGCTAAAAGTTCAGCAGCGCGATCAAAGTCTAATGATGTTAGCTCAACCGTATTTAATTCGGTATTTTTAGCTGTCATAATTTAAAAGGATTAATAGTGGTTGATTTAGCCCTTATTTAAAATCTAAAAGCTAAATTTTAAGATAGTTAAGGTAAATCCGTACTTCTCATCAAAAAGCGATCGCACTGCACCTAGCCGACCGACCGCATTGGCTAAAATGATCCACGACTGATGAATACAAAGCAGAAGTAGCCAAAACAATTTTCGATAAGTCGGTTTGATATGCTGAAATTGCTCTACTCATCCCCCGACTTCAATCTCTACTTCGACTCCACCACCTGCTTCCAATTCAGCGATCGCTTCATCTAAAACTCTTATATTTTCTCTACTAGACATCAAATGTAGAGTAGCTTCATTAGTCTGATAATCATCAAAATTCATAACTACCACTTTTCTCCCGTTAGATCTTGATACCACAATAGGAATGCGATCATCTTAAACCTTGTTAAGATAGCTAGCGAGATTTTGACGAAACTCAAAGTAGTTAATAGATTTCATAAAATCGAGTACTTGTTTGAGTACTTAAATTATAGCTCTTGATTAATTACTGTGCGATCGCTCTGAAGAGTCAGTAATAATTGAATTTAGTTCTTAAATGATACTGAAAGTAAAATATCGTGAATGACCAACTTAGTAAAAAGTTTAAGCGTGGTGATATTGTCTCAGGCAAAGTCATTGAAATAGAGCCATCAAAAGCTTTGATTGAAATAGAAGACTGTGAGCCAGTCCATATTATTAAAGAGGTTGCATCTACTCAAGAAATAGAATCGATAGAAGAAGTTTTGCAACTTGGAAAAATATATGAATTTTCTATAGCAATAGACTACAGTGCTAGATATTATAAATACGATGAAAAGTATCTTTCTATTGCTGCTCTTGAAGAGTTCAGATCGAAAAAAAGACTAGAGCAGTTAGCCAGAGAAAATGTAATAGTATATACCAAGGTTATTCAAGCTTTCGAGTATGGAGTATTAGTTATAGTAGAGAATAAAAGCTTTATTATTTCTAATATTCATCTCAAAACCAAAACACCAAATCAAGAATTAGTTGAAACAACAATACCTTGTAGAGTAATCTTAGTAAAAAAAGAAAATTATAACTATAGCGATATAGTGCTTAGTCATCGTTGGGCAGTATCAGATAATAAGCATGACCTAAACAATTCAAACACTATTGACAGAGATAATACTTCGTTAATAGATAATTCAATTACTCAACAACCGTATGCTTTTGGTGATGTAGTTGTCGGCAAAGTAATTAAAATAGAAAAAGACTATGCTTTAGTTGATGTTTCAGCAGAAAAACCTGCTTATATTGCATTAAAAAATATCTCGCTTCAAGCTGAATCTTGCGAACAAGTTTTACACCTTAATTTAATTCGTGAATTTAGAATCTTGGTTCTTTATCGAGATGGTTCTTACACTCTCGCTTTGTCTAGTAGAAATATTGATTATGAAAAAGGTTTAAAAAGAGTCGAACAAATGCAAGAAGAAGATGTAATATTTTACCCTCCATCAATCAAAGAAACTGGCAGAGGAAATGGATATATAGTCAGATTTGAGGGAGTAAGGGCTTTTCTTCCTGCTAATCATCTAGGAAATAATATTACAGAAAAAGATGTGTTAGAGAAAAAAACACCTTTACAATTTTTAGAATTTAATCAGGAGCGATACAGAATAGTAGTTAGCAACCGAAAAGCATTAGCTACATTAAGATTAAAACAGCTTCAAGTTGGTAATCTAATAACAGGAAAAATATTTGGAATTAAAGAATACGGCTTATTTATTCGTACAGATAATCTTGCTGTTTTGTTGCATATTTCTGAAGTTTCACAACTTTCTATAAACTCTGAAGATTTGAATAATATTTTTAAGGTTAATGATGAAATAAAAGCAATCGTTGTTTCGGTGGATATTGAAAAAAGGCGTGTTGCCGTTTCTACCAAACAACTGGAAGTAGAGCCAGGAGATATGCTCAAAGACCCACAATTAGTTTATAAAAATGCTGAAAAATGGCAGAAAAATATCTGTGTAAACTAGAAAACTTACAGTAATTTTAATTATTTGGTGGGCAATACACCTATTCTAAAAATTTACATATTTAAGTTATTCATTGCCCACCCTACAAATTTTGTTGCTTAAGGCAAGTCCGTACTTCCCATCAAAAAGCGATCGCATTCTCGTGCCACACCGCGACCTTCATTAAATGCCCACACGACAAGGCTTTGTCCTCGACGACAATCCCCTGCGGCGAACACCCCAGGAATATTGGTAGTATATTGCGCATGTTCTGCTTTGATATTGTTGCGGGCATCTTTTTCTAGTCCGAAAGCATCTAAGAGGGGTTGTTCGGGACTGACAAATCCCATTGCCAAGAGAACTAGTTGAGCGGGTATCACTTGTTCTGTGCCAGGGATGGTTTGGGGGGTAAAGCGACCATTAGCATCC
>JBCDEP010000214.1:0-8745 GCA_039179675.1 Cyanobacteria bacterium P01_G01_bin.67 | reverse complement strand
GTTTTAAACACTTATTTAATTAAATCATGACATTAAAACTAATATTAGTTGCTTAAGCTTATGTTGATAATTAAACAATTGAAGTAAATAATTAAGAAAATATAAAGATGAAGACAAAAAGCTATAATGGTACTCATTAATACAAATGAGCGATCCAAATTTCCCATAGCTTTAGATATTAGTTGGTATTCAATCTCAATTAAAGCAATGTGTAATTTATGCATTTGCATATATTAACTAGAGATTGTTCTTTGGTAATTTAATCATAAAATTTTCGCCAGAGAAAACATTAAGCTGCAAAAGCAAAAACACACCTTTAGTTTGTTTTATTTATTACCTTTTTTGCCAGAAAACTAACGCCAAAATTTTGTTAACTCTAAAAAACTTGGTTGTCCTTTATTATGTCTGGAATTTTTTCATTTAGCGGTCGCTACCGCATATTGCACCTGACTTGGTTTGCATTTTTTTTAAGCTTTGTAGTCTGGTTTAATTTTGCACCTTTTGCTACTGCAATCAAAACAGAATTTGCCTTAGAACCAGCACAAATTAGAACCATTGCCATCTGTAATGTTGCTCTTACTGTGCCCGCACGAATTATTGTGGGGATGATCCTCGATCGCCTGGGACCCAGAATTACCTATTCTTGTTTACTGATTTATGCCGCGATCCCATCAATTGCATTCGCACTAGCGCAAAACTTTACCCAGTTGGTGATTAGCCGTTTGGCTTTGAGTATTGTCGGTTGCGGATTTGTCATTGGCATTCGCATGGTAGCAGAGTGGTTTGATTCGGAGGAAATTGGTTTAGCTGAGGGAATCTATGGTGGTTGGGGTAACTTTGGTTCAGCCGCATCAGCATTTACCCTCCCCACTATTGCAGCGGTGACAGCTACTTTGACCGCTAGCCAGCTTAACTGGAGATTGGCGATCGCCCTTACGGGAATTATGGCGGCATTCTATGGCGCATTTTATTTCTTCAACGTTGAAAACACACCTCCTGGCAAAGTTTACCAAAGACCTGAAAGTAGTGCAGGAATGGAGGTAACTAGCAAAAGAGACTTCTGGTTTTTACTAGCAATGAATATCCCGCTGGTGGGAATTTTAGGTGTCATTGTCTGGCGTTTACAAAAGGTAGGGCTTTATGGTGCAGGTACAATGTATCTGTTATGGGTTGGACTGGTTGCTCTATATTTATTCCAGGCATTTAATATCTACAGAGCTAATAAAAAACTAATCACAGGAGCAAAACGCTACCCAGCAGCAGACCGTTATCAGTTTAATCAGGTAGCTCTTTTAGAACTAGCTTATATTGCTAGCTTTGGCTCAGAATTAGCAGTAGTGTCAATGCTGCCAGCCTTTTTCGAGAACACTTTTGGCTTAACCGCAGCACTGGCAGGGGGCATTGCAGGCATGTATGCCTTTATGAATTTGGTTGCTCGCCCTGGAGGGGGTTTTCTCTCAGATAAGATAGGTAGTCGCAAATGGACTTTAACCTTAACTCTAGCCTGTACGGGAATTTGCTACCTAATCTTTAGTAGTCTGGGCGCGATCGCTCTCCCTTTAATTGTGGCTATGACTATGTGTACCTCTTTCTTTGTCATGGCAACTGAAGGTGCGACCTATGCTATTGTTCCTCTCGTGAAGTCTCGCATTACAGGACAGGTAGCTGGTAACGTGGGAGCTTATGGAAATGTGGGAGCAGTCGCTTATCTGACTATTTATAGCTTGCTTCCAGAAGGAGGAGGCGGAGATAAATTCTTTTTCCAGATGCTCGGTGTTGTAGCTTTGATTGTGGCTAGTCTTTGTGCCTTTTTCCTTAAAGAACCCACTGGAGGTCACGGTGAATCAGAAGTACACTATGCTCCAGAAGAATCAAGCGTCTATCAAACAGGGGTGAATCGCAATTAACGTCAGCTTCTGAGTCTTAGTTCATCAACAAGCTAAATTCTTGCTCCAAAGCTTCTCCAGAGTTCAGCTTCACTGTTATCAATCTTGGTTGTGGTTGTTTCTGCTGTGTTGATTGAAGCATTAGCCAAGGGAATTAAACCCACGGAGATTGAACCAAGAAAAATTAGCACAGTTACGATCACCTTCTCAGTAACATTAAAACTCCTCAAATAAAGAGGAACATACAACACATCACGAGATGCTCTGCGGAATTTCATTTCAACCTCTGGCAACAAATCGATAAGTTTTTTCTCATTACGCGATCGCCTGACTCAGGCGAATAACGTACGTTTCAATCATACAAAAATATTGAGCAAAATGTAGCTAATGTTACTGTTTTTGTCAAAAAGATTGTTGCTAACAGATTTTTTTAGTTTTTAGGAGTCATTATGTCGTCCAATGGTCAAATAAAAATAAGCGATTACCATAAAAATGGGAGACAGCTTAATTACTCACAGCTTTATCTTTGTGCTGTAGTTATTGGGATCGCTGGCGGAATGGTAGCTACTATTTACTACTTTGTGCTAGAAACCATGATGCATGGTATGTGGCATACTCTGCCTGAAATAGTAAAGCCATATTTTCCCAGTTGGCTTGGAGTTAATAATTATGTTTGGATTGCCACAACTATAGGCGGATTTGGGGTAGGTTTAGCTCTTTATTTCTTCGGTCTTCCTGGGGAAATGGCTCAGGTAGTCGATAAAATTCATAGTCCAGGTAAAATTGACATTAACAAAACTCCGTCAATGATCGTTGCTTCTTTGATTGCCATTACTTCTGGTGGTAGCGCGGGACCCGAAGCCCCATTAGTTCAGGTCAACGGAAGCCTAGGTAGCTGGTTAGGAGATAAATTAAAACTCAATAAAACTTCAGCCAGGATTCTCACTTTTTGCGGCATGAGTGCCGCTTTAGGCGCTTTTTTTGGCGCACCGATTGGTGCAGCTTTATTTGCCCTGGAAATTCCTCATCGTCGGGGTTTACAGTATTTTGAAGCGATCGCACCAGCGATCATTGCCGCCATCTTTTCCTTTGCCGTCTTCCGACTCAACACGGGCATCACCATCGGTGGTTTTTATCATTTTGCAGAAGTTCCTGCTCTTTCTCCCCAAAACTTACTTGAGGGTCTAATATTAGGTATTATTGGCGCTGGTTTGGCAGTTCTGTTTATTATTATTTTCCGACTCATTGGTAAGCTGCTCAAACCGCTAGAACACTATCCAATTCTCTTAGCGACTTTGGGTGGTTTATCAATTGGTCTGATTGCTTTGGCATTTCCCCAAACTTTATTCTTTAGCGAGACACAAATTCAAACTGTAATTGAAACGGGAGCTGGGTTAGGGGTTGGTTTGCTACTGGCGATCGCCCTAGCGAAGATGTTTGCCATCAGCTTTACGCTGCATTCTGGCTTTCTGGGTGGCTTTATTTTTCCCTTATTTTTTATTGGTGCTAATGTCGGTTATGCCGTATCGCTAGCAATACCACAAGTTCATCCTACTGTTGGCATGGTCTGTCTGATGGCAGCAGTCAATGTAGCTGTTACCAAAACCCCAGTCAGTACCAGTATTATCCTCAGCGTACTATCGGGGACGGCAATGTTGCCTGTAATTGCGATCGCCTCTTTTGTCAGTTTTGTCTTAACTAGCCAAATTACGATGATTAAAACTCAGCGCTGTCGAGACTTAGAAGAAGTTGATTCCTCAAATCTGATCCTTGAAGAAATGACAGTAGTTAAAGATCAGCAAGCAACAATTCCTGGTTTAAGTAAGCTCAAAGAATTAGTGAGTATATAGCGATGGAATTGGTAAATTTTTTGGTGGCAATTTTTGCACTATTAATTTCCACCACTCTTTTCTGTTTAATTATGACTACCGACTTTGGCTGGGGACCAATTGTTTATGTGGCATCTTTCTTGGGTGGGATTATCTTGATGGGTTGGGCTGGCGTGGCTTGTCTCGACCTTTTCAAAGATTGAAAGGAATTTAAACCTGGCGAAATTTTCGTTCACAGGAATATTGCCAATCAAGTATCTCTAACTGATATCAACTTTTTATCGGTTTTAGATTATGCAGTTGCCCATCTAAAAGTACAGCATATTATCGTCTGCGGGCATTACGGCTGTGGAGGAATTATCGCAGCCTTAGAAGGAAATACAACTGGAATGGTAGATAACTGGGTCAATCCGATCAGGGAGCTATATTTGCAAAATCAAACAGAAATAGACTGTCTAACTACGAGAGATGAGAGAATAAATCGTCTAGCAGAACTAAAAGTCATTGCTCAAGTAAAAAACCTTCACCAAACCTCAATTCTAAGTAAGTGTTTACGAGAAAATAATGCACCACAAATTCATGGTTGGGTACTAAATCTGAAAACTGGTTTAATCGAAGATATGAAGGTTGAAACTACCAAATGGAAACTCCACACACCAAATTGCGAATTGCATCTATCTCGTTCTAGTTAAATTAGCTCACCTGTCGCTACATCATATATCTTTAATGCTCTTGCGATCGCTGTTTTCTACTAAAACTCCTGATTGGTAATCCAGGCACATTGGTAGGGTTGCAGCATAAAATGATCGCTAATATCTTCAATAACTTGACCACTGAGAAGGTCGTGCCAAGGATCGATACAAATCAGATTGATGTCAGATAGATTGAGTTTTTGAGTGCGATCGCTTAAATTATTGATACAAAAAATGCTCTGATCGCGATCGATACTCTGTCGCCAGAAAGCAAACAGAGACTTATTCATCGGATGCAATGTGTACTGTGTCGCATTAGGATGAAAAGCAGGTTGACGACGGCGAATCTGAATCAGGCGTGACATTTTCTGCATCACTATTGATTGAGCTGAATTAGGGTCACTGAGTTTTTGCTCTAACTCTTGGTAATTCCACTGGTAGCGGTTGATCGAACGATTTCTGCCAGTCTTTTCTACTCCGAGATGATTATTGGGAGTTGCCAAAAAACTATGAATATAAACAGCAGGAATTCCTTCTAAAGCCATCATGATAGTCTGGGAGCAAAGAAAACGCTCAATTTGCCATTCATCTTTTCCTTTGGCAGTTCCCCTGAGAGCGTCAAACAAAGAAATATTGATTTCATAGGGACTTTTTGTGCCGTCAGGTTTATTCCTCATGCTAATTTTGCCCCCAAACTGCTCCATCAACTGCAACATGGTTTGATATTCAGCTGAAGATAAAAGTCCCTCTGTGGGGCGTAACCCAATGCCATCGTGAGAAGCCGTAAAATTAAAATAAGCACAACCAAGAGGTGCAGGAGGCATGCTCATCATCCAGGTTTTTAGGTGATCTGATTTACCCTGTAATAGGGCATTAAGAATCAAGGGTGGCAAACTAAAATTATAAATAAGATGTGCTTCATCGCGGTTGCCAAAATAACTGAGATTTTCCCGATTAGGGACATTGGTTTCGGTAATAAGAGCTACATCAGGATTCAACATCTGAGCTATTTCCCGAAAAAGCTTAATTAGGGCATGGGTTTCGGGTAAATGAATACAAGGGGTTCCCAGACATTTCCACAGGTAACCCACCGCATCGAGTCGGATATATTTAGCACCTTGCTCAATATAAAAGATGATAATTTTAATCATTTCGAGCAAAACATCGGGATTCTCATAGTTGAGATCTACCTGATCGGCACTAAAAGTCGCCCAAACATGCTTTTTCCCCTGAGCTGTATCCACCTCAACCAGTAACGGAGTACTGCGGGGACGAACTACGGTGGCTAAATCCGCATCGGGTTCAGCTTCGATAAAATAATCGCATCCTGGCTTAATTCCTTGCTTAAACTGTTGAAACCATTCGCTTTCACTAGAAATATGGTTCAGGACTAGATCTGCCATCAAGTCAAATTTTTGGGCAATAATCTCTACATCAGACCAATCTCCTAGTTTTGCATCCACCTGTAGATAGTCAATCACCGCAAACCCATCATCGGAACTATAAGGGCAAAAAGGTAAGATATGCACCCCTGTAATCGTATCTTGTAGATGTGCCAGAAAATTATTAAGGGTAACTAAGGGTTTTTGGTCTGAAGAAAAGACACTATCACCGTAGGTAATCATGATTACTTCATTCTGACTCCATTTATGCAAATTCTCGGTAGGAACCGTAACAAGTTGGTCTTGCACTAACAGAAAAATTTGTTCTAGAAATCGGTTAACAGTTTCCTTGTCCTCGTAAACTTTCTCTAAAAGAGGCTTGATTTTTACTAAGAAATATTTGAAGACTTGACCATCTTTTATTTGTGCTACGGAAGTTGAATATTGCGTCTTTTGCATAGGTTTTTTAGTCATCTAGTTCCGAACTGTCTTACAGTAGGTAAGCAAAATTTTGATGACAAAAATGTTCCAGAAGAGCTTTTCTGGCAGATAATCAGCAAAAATCGAGCTTCAGACAGCTATGGAATCAAGAAATTATTGAGAGCATCCCTGAGAATCTTGTCGCTACAGCGCATCCAAATCCCGTTCTCCTGTCCGAATCCGAACCACCTGGGTCACAGGGGAAATAAAAATTTTACCGTCACCAATTTCTCCCGTGCGAGCAGCTGACATAATTTTTTCAGCTACCATATCTGCCTGTTCATCTTCTACCACAACTACAATCTGGAGTTTAGAGAGAAACTCGACGGTATATTCTGAGCCACGATAACGCTCTGTTTGTCCTTTCTGGCGACCAAAACCTCGTACCTCGGAAATGGTTACTCCGATTACTCCAGCATTTAGAAGAGCAATTTTGACCTCATCTACTTTAAAAGGTCTGATAATAGCCTGGATTTTTTTCAACTTAAAATCTCCAATTTCAAATCTCCAATCTTTTCCACAAAAGCTTAAAGTAATTAAAGACTTGAGGAAGTTACAGAAATAACAGCAGAATTTTTTACTAGCTGTATTTATACCCAAACAATCGAATCCCCGCTTCTAATTGCAACATCTAATATGACCGACCTGAAAGAATTTATTCAACAGCTTTACGTGGAATATCGCGATCTTAATTCAGGTTCTTTGGCGAGCTATATTCCCGAACTGACTAAAGCAAATCCGAACTGGTTTGCCATCTCGATTGTGACCAAACAAGGAGAAGTATTTGAAGTTGGCGACAGCTTAGCCAATTTTACAATTCAATCAATATCTAAAGTGTTTGTCTATGGGATGGCATTAGAGGACTGCAACCGCCAAACACTACTCGAAAAGATTGGCGTTGAACCCACTGGCGATCCTTTCAATTCAGTGATTCGCCTCGATGAAAATTCTAAACGTCCTGATAATCCAATGGTCAATGCTGGTGCGATCGCTACTGCTAGTTTAATTAAGGGGTCAAATCCTACCGACAAGTTAAATCGACTGCTGGAAATGTTTCGTCGTTATGTGGGTCATGAAGTATACATTGATGCTCCTGTATTTATGTCCGAACGAGCCACGGGACACCGTAATCGGGCTTTGGCTAATTTACTGCTTAACTTCGGCATTATCGACCACAACCTAGAGGAAATTCTCGACCTCTATTTTCAACAGTGTTCGGTAGTGGTTAACTGTCACGATCTAGCAGTGATGGCGGCAACTTTGGCAAATCGTGGCACTAATCCCATCACCCAAGAACAAGCGATTCAGTCTGGTTACGTCCGAGATATTTTGAGCGTTATGTATACCTGTGGTATGTATAATTATGCAGGAGAATGGGCTTATCGCGTGGGTATCCCTGCCAAAAGCGGAGTTTCAGGGGGCATTATTGCGATTATTCCCGATCGCGCAGGCATAGCAGTTTTTTCTCCTCTCATCGACCATCGTGGCAACAGCGTCAGAGGGCTCAAAGTCTTTGAAGCCCTGTCATCCAAATTTCAGCTCCACATGTTAGATTTTCCTCTACAGCAGTGTCCATTTCTTGATATTTCTCAAATTATTGATCGTGATTAAGGTGAGTTGAGCAATCTGAGGCTCGATAATACCAGGTAAATTTGGGGTTAGAATTTGTTCTTCAGGAGAATCAAGCGCAAATTTGATGACAAAGCTGCTCCCTATTCCCCCGAAATAATTCATCAGGAAATTAATCAGAACGTCTATACTTATGATTTTCTCAGATTTAACTCAGAGAAATTTACCTTTCATTTTAATTAACGCTCAGATTTTTCTCCAAATTCTCTCAGAACTAAAAGCGATTCTCTAGATAACAAAAAAGTTCAATGGTTCTCAACCAAGGAGAAAAACATGAAACGCACATTATTTCTAAGTCTGTCTGTTTTAACTTTTTCTTTAACTACTGCTCCTGCATTTGCCAGTGAAATAGTTGCTGCGAAGGCTCAATTCCCAAATAAGATCACTCAAATCACCCCCTTCAATTTGGTCAGACGCGCTTATCAAGGCTCTTTTGTTGATGGCGGTATTCCTAGTGCTGGCTCTTTTGTTAGAGCAGTTAAGATCGACAGAGTAACTGCGAAAGATTTAGTCGAAGTAGCAATTGCAGATGGCAAACTCAATCCCGAAACCATTAACGACCGAAAATATTTGAGAAACGTGACTTCTCTGCTTCGCAATCTCGACAGAGACTAAGACATTTCTCAGGCATTTTTTCCTTGGAAATCCTTATACAGATAAGGCATCAATTGATCGGCGATCGTTCTACGCAGTTACTCTATTTTCATTCACTGCACCAATTACTAAACAGGCAAGATACCACTTAGTTTTGCTTTCAGCTTTTCTTACATCTACCAGCTTGATATTAAACTGAATAATTTATCTTTCAGTTTGGTGAACCTTAAAAACAACTTTAAAAGAATATTAC
>JBCDEP010000036.1:0-45020 GCA_039179675.1 Cyanobacteria bacterium P01_G01_bin.67 | reverse complement strand
TCTGGGTATGGGTAGTTTGATTGGCGGACAGCTAGGGGCAAGGTTGTTACCCAAATTGCCAGAAATCTTAGTGCAATATCTATTTACAGGATTATTAATTTCTCTAGCTATCTATATGATTCAATTAGCACTTGGCTAAAGAGATCTAGTTGTTCTAATCAATTTTCGTACGGTCTAAGTACATGCGGGCATATGCCTTAAAGGACTAGTTGCACGGCTAAACCGCATAAACGGCGAACTATGCGCCTTACTTTCGGTCGCAAAGCGGTATCCTTATGCAAAGCGGTACCCTTTAGGGTTAGAAAGCCCTTTGTCGTTTCGAGGGAACAGGGAACAGGGAACAATAAATAGTACTTTTTTACTTGTATTTTCTATTTGGAACGAATATAACATCTATCCCTCTTTTGTTAGACTCGGAAAACTTTTGAAACAAGAAGAGTAAAGAGAACGGAAATATCAACACGATAAAGGGGCTTAGTCCCAGCTATAAGCTCTAGGCTATAAGCTTGTAGCTTTTTGATAAATTTATTGTCAGCTCATCATACTATTTACCAAGGACTTTCTACGTAGTCTGCTGCTGCCCTACCAGCATTATTCATCATGTTCAACCAGCTATTTACCGCAGTTCTTCTGTTATGGATGGGGATTGCTTATTAGTAATAATACGTCTGGTGTGAATTCAGTGCCTAAACGCTTAATCTACGGTTATTATTTTTCACTGTTTCCCGTCTCTTGGTGCGCGATGAGTCGCGGTCCTTTAGGACCTTCCTTAGCTGACGAAACGTTAGCAGGGTCGCATCGCTTCCCTGTTCCCCATTCCCCATACTTGACAAGGGTTTTAGATAATCCACACTAAGCATTAATAATATATCGTGGCTAATATTACAGTTATTTGGATCGCGGGAACGCTTTTTATCGGGTTCGCGACCTACTTATTTCCCAAACTGGCTTGCTGGCTTGCATTAGGAGTAGCGGTGTTTTCAAGTGGTTATGCCGTGCAGCTATTTTTGCTCAGTTCGCCATTGGACATACAGTTATTAGATAGTTTTGGTGTTAGTTTAATCCTCGATCAACTGAGTGGCTTTTTTATTCTGACCAATGCCTTAGTAACCATCGCAGTTATTCTTTACTGCTGGCAGAGTGTTAACCTCTCTTCTCGTGGCAGAGATTCGCACCGCTTTTTCTATACTCAGATAATTATCCTGCATGGTAGTGTCAATGCTGCTTTTATCAGTGCTG
Organism: Cyanobacteria bacterium P01_G01_bin.67; assembly: GCA_039179675.1. GTDB lineage: Bacteria > Cyanobacteriota > Cyanobacteriia > Cyanobacteriales > Xenococcaceae > Waterburya. Next base: position 43,781 of record JBCDEP010000036.1, on the reverse strand, counting down.
ATTTTATTAGTTTGTATGTAGCTTTAGAAGTTATCAGTATTGCTGCTTTTCTGCTCATCGCTTATCCACGTACCGATCGAGCCATTTGGAGCGGATTGCGCTATCTCTTTGTCAGCAATACAGCGATGCTATTTTATCTAATTGGAGCAGTGCTGGTATATCAAACACATCATTCTTTTTCCTATTCTGGTTTACGGGGTTCTCCACCTGAAGCGATCGCCTTGATTTTTCTGGGACTGTTTGTCAAAGGCGGTGTTTTTATCTTGGGTTTTTGGTCACCCCTAACTTATTCTGAATCGGAAACGGCAGTCTCGGCAATGCTTTCTGGTATCGTGGGCAAAGCGGCTATATTTCCCTTGGTGCGGTGTGCCTTGCTAGTCGAAGAACTTAGCCCTGTGGTGAAAATTTTTGGAGTTGGGTCAGCAGTTTTAGGAGTATTGTGGGCAATTTTGGAACGAGATACAAAACGAACTTTAGCATTTAGCAGCATTTCTCAGATGGGTTTCATCTTGGGCGCACCCGCTGTTGGGGGTTTTTATGCTCTAAATCACGGTATCGTTAAAGCCGCATTATTTCTGATTGAGGGTGTTCTTCCCAGCTCGAATTTTCAAGAATTAAAAGAATTGCGGCTCGATACCAAGCTTTGGTTTGTTTTAGCGATCGCTAGTTGTTCGATCTCGGGATTTCCTCTGCTGGCTGGTTTTGGCGCCAAGGTGTTAACCACTGAAAATTTACTACCTTGGCAAATCATCGTCATGAACCTGACAACTATCGGCACAGCAATAATCTTTGCTAAATTTATTTTCTTACCTCATGAAAAAAAACAATTACTTCCGAGTGCAATAGTAGTCATCGATCAAGAGCAAAGTGTAAAGGAATTATCCCCAACTGAAATATCAGGAGAAAAGGAGCAAAAAATATCTGCTGGTTTCTGGTGGGCGATCGCCTTTTTACTCAGCGGATTAATTGCCGCAAATAGTTATTATTATGAAGCCTATACTTTAAGAAATGTTGTCAAATCTCTGCTAATTATTTTTGTGGGCTGGCTAGGATATTGGCTGATTTTTAAGAACTTAGCGATCAAATTACCCAGAGAAAACGAGAAATTAGATCATCTAATTGGACTAATGAGTTTAATGTTGATTTTACTTTTATGGAAGATCTCGATGCAATTGCCTACTGCCGCTGTGTGGAAGTAATACTAAATCCGATGAACCTAAAAATCGCTTGAATTACTCGAAAAACTTTGTCCTTCTCAAAATCCCTCAAAAATCATAGAGGAGCTATTTGGTATTTTGTGCATTACCATAATGCTTCATTATCTCTATAGCACTACCCACAAAGGCTTTTTTAAAGGAAGAGACGAGTAAGGCTTTTCCTAAAGGATACCGCTCTGAGACCAGAGGGAATCCTTTAGGGCATAAACCGCAACGATTACCCCTTAAATGCGAACTTCGTCTTTTGTCGCTTTGCATATAGCCGCGTGTACTACCTTCGGGGTGTGCGAAGCATTTGTTTAGGGAAGCGGTATCCCCTTGAGGGACATCTGCGGACATTGTACCCTTGTGGCGTAAGGTGAGAAAAAAAACTAGCACTAGCATCTGATAAATAATCTCGCCCATCTACTTACTTAAACTAGATTGCGATCTGTAAGAATTTCATAACCGTCCCTGGTTACTAAAACAGTATGCTCAAACTGAGCTGATAAATTATTATCTACCGTTACCACTGTCCAGCGATCGCGCAACACTCTAGTATGCTTAGAAGCCGAATTAAGTATTGGCTCAATAGCTAAAGTCATTCCTGCTTTTAACTTAACATTTGGCATCCATTTGGTGCGATGGTTAAATACTGAGGGTGCTTCATGGAGATTCTTGCCCACACCATGTCCTGTATATTGCTCTACTACGCTGTAACCATGAGCTTTAACGTGGTCTTCCACCGCTCCAGCAATGTCCAATAAATGATTATCAGCTTTAACTTGTTCGATGCCTTTGTATAATGCTTCTTCAGCAACTTTAATTAATTTAGCCGCATCTTTTGAGACTTTATTACCCACGGCAATAGTAATGCAAGAGTCTCCATGAAATCCATCACAATATGCACCAGTATCAACTTTGAGGACATCGCCCCGACGTAATACTTTCTTAGCATTAGGGATACCGTGTACCACTTCATTATTAACGCTAGCGCAGATAGACGCGGGAAAGCCATAGTAACCTTTGAAACTGGGAGTGGCACCCATTTCCCTGATCCGTTGTTCGGCATACTCATCTAGATCGGCAGTGGTCATTCCTGGCTTGGTTAGCTCCTGGATCTCTTTCAGCACCGTGGCGACAATCTTGCCTGAATGGCGCATTTTCTCGATTTCAGGAGCAGATTTAATCTGAATCCCGCGAGGATTACGATTGAGTGCAGGCAGACCATTAGATGACTCAGAATCAGAGCTTGGCTTAGATTTAGGAAAAAGAAGTTTAGTCAGAATATTCATTAAAATATTTTATATATCTCTAAATTTATATATCTCTAAAAAGTATATCGTCTCTGAGAGTCGTAATTTGCTGGCAGTAATTTCTATCCACGCAGTGAAAAATTGCTAATAGTCGATCGCGATCAGCCACCGCGATCAAGATTGAATTACCTGTATAGTCATTTCCAATCAAACCCCATAGTTGATTAGTAATGTTTCTGATGATTTATCATTTATTCATTTCGGGTAGTTGGCTCATAGCGGCTAAATCAAGCACCTTAGATAATTGCTCTTCATCCATTAAACCTTCTACCAAGACGATCTCCCTAATTGATTGTCCTGTTTCTAGAGACTTTTTAGCTACGTCTGCTGCTTTCAGATAACCAATGTGAGTATTGAGAGCAGTAACTAGAGCCAGACTGCTTTCGGCATATTTTAAACAGCGATCGCGACGGGGAGTAATTCCTGACAAACAACGCTGACTGAGACTATTGATGGTATTACCTAAAATCTCAATACTATGGATTAAATCGTAGGCAATTAAAGGCATCATTACGTTTAGCTCTAATTGTCCTGCTTGTGCCGCAAAGGCGATCGCCGTATCATAGCCCATGACCTGGAAGCAAACCATCGAAGTCATCTCTGCCATTACGGGATTGTATTTTCCAGGCATAATTGATGAACCAGGCTGGACTGCGGGGAGCTGAATTTCTTTAAATCCTGTTTGAGGACCTGAATCCATTAAGCGTAAATCATGGGAAATTTTGACTAAATCCTGTGCCAGATTACGTAAGCTTCCTGATACGCTGACAAAGGGACTCATACTTTGCATTGCTGCCATTAAATGTGGTGCTGGTTGCAAGGGTTGGTTAATCAATTCAGCCAGTAATTCAGCAACCCGATAGCGATAGCGGGGATGAGTATTCAATCCTGTTCCTGTGGCACTACCCCCCAGACCGAGAGCATGGAGATCTTGCGACGCTGCTTTGATTCTTTGAAGATGATCCTGAAGAATTTGTGACCAAGCTTTAAATCCTGCCCCTAACCTTACAGGAACCGCATCCTGCATATGGGTGCGACCAGATTTGACAATATCCTGGAACTCGACAGCTTTTTGTTCCATCGCCGCGATCGCACTTTCGAGAGCAGGGTATAGGGTACGATCTAAAGCCAATAAGGAGCCGATTCTAATCGCAGTGGGAATTACATCATTGGTAGACTGACCATAATTAACATGATCGTTAGGACTAACCCGTTGATAGTTGCCTTTTTGATCCCCCAGGATTTCTAATGCCCGATTGGCTAAGACTTCATTGACATTCATGTGATGGGAGGTGCCAGCCCCCGCCTGATAGACATCAACCACAAACTGATCCCGCAACTTACCGTCCAAAATTTCATCGGCAGCCTGAACAATAGCCTGACTAATGGATTGCTCAATGCAATCAAGTTCGCCGTTGGCGATCGCCGTAGCTTTCTTGATCAGAATGCAAGCATCGATATAAGTTGCCAATGGTTTAATTCCACTAATGGGAAAATTCTCGATCGCTCTGAGGGTCTGGATGCCATAGTAAACGCTGGCGGGTATCTCTTTAGAACCCATTGAATCGCTTTCAGTACGGTAATTGTTGCTCATTTTCAGTTGCTTCGAGTCATTGCTGAATATTTTGCTGCCAAAACTCAAGATACTACAATCCTGGGGTTATCTTGTGATCAATTTGATTCCTGATCTAGCCAGAATTGTTCATTAGGGAAACAGGCACGTTAGAATTTTTAAGCAAACCTTAATCATAAAAGTCGTTATCAATCTATGTTTTTAAGTGAATTAACCCCTATCTTGCAAAAATTGATGCAGCAACCTGTGGCTTTTGCTGGCGGTTTTGTTTCGGGAGTTCTCCATCTCAACCTCAACGAAGAGCCATTGTCAAAATGGTTAGAACAACAAGGTTATAGTACGGCGAATAATAATTCAGCAACTTCTAACAATAGCGATCGCCCTCAATCGATTAATATTGACTAATTAATTATTTGATAATAGCTGTCGCTAGTTAAAATATCAAAACTTACTGACGGCTATTTCATTTAATAATTTCACTTGATGAAGGTAGTCTGCCACAACAGATTGCAAATTAGATATCAAGTTGCAGCGTAAAGATTGCCCCACAGGGATGATTATCTTGGAGTGAAATTTTGCCCCCGTGAGCTTCAATAACCATTTTACAAAAACTTAAGCCTAAGCCAATTTGAGATACATCATCAATGTATTCACCAATCTTGTATGATTCAAAAATTTCTTGATGGAGTTCTGATTTAACCCCGATTCCCTGGTCAATAACGCTCAATACAACTTTAGATGATTGGGGATAGGTAACCCTGAGGATAATTTCACTATGGGGAGGAGAAAATTTGAGGGCATTGGACAGCAAATTTTCGATCGCTCGTTGAAACAAGTTGACATCCACAGAAATTTTGGAATTAATCTCTGGAATCTGGCTCAGGAGTTTGATTTGCTTAGCTTCGGCAGCAATTTTAAACCGACTAATAATGGAAGAACTTAATAACTCCTGGAGATCTACTTCGGTTTTATGCAGAATCAGCCGATCTGCATCCATTTTTGCCACCATCAATAGATCATTAAGTAACGAATCTAACCGTTGAGCTGTAGCATTGATTGTCTCTAAAGCCGATAGATTTTTGCCTTCTAAGCACTTTCTTCTGATTAGAGAACTACTAGACAAAGTAATAATTGACAGGGGATTTTTCAGATCATGAACGATCGCCCTCGATAAATTTTCTCTCATTTGATTAAATCTTCGCAGCTTAATCTGAGTTTCTACCCTGGCTAAAACTTCTGGTACCTGGAAGGGTTTTGTAATATAGTCTATGCCACCCACTTCAAAGGCTTTAACCTTGTCTATCACTTCATTAGAAGCACTGAGAAAAATGATCGGAATTTGTTTATAGACGCGATCGCTTTTCAACTTCTGGCATACTTCATATCCATTTAAACCAGGCATATTAATGTCTAGTAAAATCAAGTCAGGCAGAAAGGTCTTAATTCCCATCAAAGCAGTAGAACCATTGATAGCTTTACGTACTTCATAGCCATTGCCAATCAAGATTTCAGACAAAAGACGTAGATTATCTAGCTGATCGTCAACAATTAAGATTTTTCCTTGATCTGATGTCGGGCGATCGCTATTCATCTCACAATCCTGATAAATAATCATCTGATACTTTTCTTCTCAAATAACCATAAATCAATAACTCGTTTGGTTTCAAGTTTGGGATATTGATTAGTTTTTAGTTTTTAGTTTTTAGTTTTTAGTTTTTAGAGTAGAGCCAGGAAATTAACTAGAATGATTACAATTCATATCCTGATCTACCTCTGATTGCCATTAGGCGTTGATCATGGGGAAGTCAAAAGTCAAAAGTCAAAAATAACTGATTTACCTTTGATCGCCATTAGGCGTTGAACAATAATAGCTATAGGTTATAAATTACTTTCTTCGGCTAGTTCAACTAGTTTTTCAAATTGAAAGTTATGAACTAAGTCCTTTAAAGATTGAGCTAGTTGATTATAGTCAACAGGAATTTGTTGAATCAAATTTTCTAATTCAGCTTCGTTTAATTCCGCAGCTGCTTGTGCAAACTCTTGTAACCAGGATTCTGGCATTACTCTTAGAGAGTCAGAGGTTAGGGGCAATGGTAAAGCTCTTTCTGGATGGTTAGAAGTATCATCCTGTAAATCTTCCTGGTAGATATATTTAACTCCCAGATGTTCTTGAATTTTGGCAAATAATTGGTTTTCCTTAAATGGTTTTCGCAGATAATCATCACAACCAGCGGCGATCGTTTCTGCCCGCTTAGATTCAAAAGCACTGGCAGTTAGGGCAATGATCCTGACAGTAGGTACTGGATTAAGGTTGCTTTGCTCTACTGCTCTAATTTTTTTGGTAGATTCGTAACCATCCATTACAGGCATACGCATATCCATCAGAATTAAATGAGGCTGCCATTGTTGAGCTAGTTCAAAAGCTTGCTGTCCATCTTCTGCTTCTTTGACTTCAAATCCAACCTGACTGAGTAATTTAACAATGAACAAACGACTTTGCCAAACATCATCAACAATCAAAATGCGATACTGAGATTGATTGGGTGCTAGTGCTTTTACTGCTGGGGTGAATACTGATTCTAGCTGAGATTTTTGGCTCGGACGAGAAATAATATTAAAGCTAAATTTTGAACCCCGACCAACTTCGCTTTCAACAGTTAGTTTTCCCCCCATCAACTCGACGAATTTTTTGCTAATGGGTAAGCCCAAACCAGTTCCCTGTTTAGATTGACGACCTGTTCGACTCTGGCTAAAAGCCTGAAAGATTTTGGTGGTTTCTTCGGGAGCAATTCCCGCCCCCGTATCTTCGACTTCAAACTTTAGATTACACTCCAAATTACACCGTAAATTATGCTGAGTATTTGTGATGAAATCTTGTTGGCTAACGCGGAGAGTAACGCTACCAGCAGTGGTAAATTTGATCGCATTGCCCATCAGGTTAATTAATACCTGGCGCAATTTACTTTCATCGGTATAGATGTAATTGGGTACTGTAGCAGGACATTCGATAATCAGCTGGAGATTTTTGGCTTGAGCCTTGATCCCCAACATTGCTGATAAAGTGTTGAGCAACATCTTCAAATCGACATCAGTCAGATGTAGTTCAGTTTTTCCTGCTTCAATTTTGGACATTTCTAGCACTTCATTAATCATTTCCAGCAGATGTTCCCCACTACGGTTAATAATGCTAACCGTCTCCTGTTGTTGGGGACTAGTTGCTGGATCGCGATTCATCAACTGACTAAAACCAATAATGGCATTGAGAGGGGTGCGTAATTCGTGGCTGATATTTGCCAAGAATTCACTTTTAGCCCGATTAGCAACTTCCGCTTCTTGTTTGGCGGTTTCAATTTCTTGACTACGTTGCTTTTCTTGTTGCAGAAGTCCTGCCTGTGCCAGAGCAATACCTACTTGTGCGGCGACAGATTCTAAAAGGTCTACATCATCTCGCTGCCACTGTCGATAGCGATCGCACTGCTGGATACTGATGGCACCATTAACTTTCCTTTGATATGATGTCCTGACTGTCATTAATGAGTTGATCTGTAGCTGCTCATAAAGATGCACGCAGGGACGCAGTAGAGGAGTATCGTAGACATAAGACCAATAGACGGCTTGTTCTTGGGACATCGCTGTACTCAGACAAATTGCTTCATCTAAGGCAATTTCTACTCCTAAAGTAGGAGGATACTCGGGGAGAGTATATTCAGCAACAACCTTAGCTAGAGGGGGTTGAGCATCAACATATGAATAAATCTGACAGCGGCTCACCTGAAAAGCCTGACCGATATTGTTAACCGCAGTTTGTAAAATTTGAGAAATATCTAAACTTTGACGAATTTCTTGGGTAATTTTTTCCTGTAGTAATGCTCGATCAATTTGCTTGGCTAGTTTTTGTTCAACGATCGCCCGTTCTTTGATTTCGGCTCGCAATTCTTGGGTACTATCTGCAACCGCCTGTTGTAAATCTTGTTCGCGATTAAAAATTTGCTTTGCCATAGTTAGAAAAGCTTGAGTTAGTTTTCCCGCTTCGTCACGGCGATTTTTGAGTTTTTCTAAATAGTTTAAGCACAAGTAGTTTTGCAGATTAGAACTATTGCTGCTTAATTGATTTGCTATTTTAGTTAGTTGATCGATTGGTCGAATAACTGTATGTTGTAATAGCTGATTAATCGACACAATAAGAATTGCAAAGATTCCCGTAAATAGGGGCATAAATACCAACATTCCTTGGCGCACGTCGGCATCTACATTATTAGCGGGAATATAGATGGTTTGAGCAGAGGTTAATTGATTTAATTGCCAGTTAAAACCATTTTCTCTACCATAGATTTCGATCATTTCTGGTGGAGCTTTGTCGGGATTACTATGACATTGCAAACAGCTTGCATCATTAACTGTTAGAGGGCGAGAAATATAATATAATTTATTATTAGATTTATTAGTATAGCCTGACAAAATCTTGAGATCTTTATTTTGCTTAAAAGTATTAATTAATTCCTTTTCAAAACTGTCAGCAAGATCTTTTAAGTTAGTCGGATTGATTGTTGCTTCCTTATATTGATAATTTTCAAACTCTGTCATCTCTTGAAAATTAGTGAAGATTGACCTTGCTGCATAGGCTGGTACAATTGAAACTTTAAAGGTATCGTTAGCATCATCACCTTGTTGAAAAGAATCTAAAAGATGAACGCTGGTATAATACTTAATCTCCTCCATGATTTGCATTAAAATCTGTCCTTTGTCAGTCAGCTTTTGCTCTGCTTGCTGATACAAAATTCTTGACAAGGCTAATCCAGAAATATATATTCCAGCTAAAAAAACTGCAAATAGTAAAAGATTAAATTTGTTTTTTAAATTCAAATCAATTCTCATTAATTTTTAGCCAATAAAGTTAATTTAATTATTGGTAACTATTAATTTTCTTGTAAAATGTAACCAATTCCTCTAACAGTTTGAATTAGCCTTGGTTCTTGTCTTGCTTCAAGTTTTTGTCTGATATGGCGCACATGAACCTCCACAATGCGATCATTATCAACTGGTTCATAATTCCAAACACGATCCAGAATTTGCTGTCGTGATAACACTTGCTTAGGATTGGCAAGAAAATATTGGAGGATGTTAAACTCCTTGGTAGTCAAATCAATGGGGTGATCGCTTTGATAAACGGTTCTAGCAACTAGATCTAATTTTAGATTGGCAAATTTTAAAATATTCTTCTGCTTCTGTTGCTGATTATCGGCTGCGCGTCGGAGAGTGGAACGAACTCTCGCCAATAATTCCTCAATGCTAAAGGGTTTGGTTAAATAATCATTCGCGCCAGCATCCAAACCATTAACGCGATCGCCAATCTCATTTTGTGCTGTTAGGAAGATAATCGGCACGTTATTTGCAGTTTGACGTAGACGGCGGCAGATTTCAACCCCAGTTAGCCCAGGAAGCATCCAGTCTAATAAAATAAGGTCAAATTCGGTTTGCCTAGCACTACTTAATCCCGTAAAGCCATCATGAGCCAGACTAACTTCATATCCCTCATAATCTAGCTCTGCTTTAACGGCGTTGGCGATTTCCAATTCGTCTTCGACGATTAAAATTTGAACAGTCATCAATACTCACCAATTCCTGACTTACGACGGCATGATCGAGAATTTTATGCTGCTAAGCTCATTCTAATCATACGTTAAGGTGACTGAGGTTATTATGGTTAACTTCTGCAAACTATAGCTGAAGACTTTATGAGAATTTGCTGAGAAGCTTTTTACTGGAGAAGCTTGATAATCAGTGATTAATCGCGAATAGGACAATGAATTGGCGTCAGAGTTTTCCACTCCGCAGTTGGAGAACAAGTTGGATGTTCAAACTCAATAGTATTGACAAACTGTTGATTTTGGTTCTGTTCCGAAAGTGACAAATAACCTAGCAGTAACCACACAAAAGCCATTCCCATCCCCCAAATTAACCAGAACCAGAGTATGGTTTTGAGACAATTATTCATGACTAAATATTTTATATTTGAGGTTGCCATGCCATCATCAAGGAATTGGCATCATAATTAGATACATTTTGAGCCAGATGAGAATCGGTAGTAGAAACAAATGCACCAATATCTGAACCTGTAATCCCTGCCAACTGTTGCAAAAAGTTATAAAAGATAGATTCAACTAATACTAGACAACCATACAGCACAATTACCGATCGCGCTGACAAAGCAGTTCGCCACTGAGACAAATCATTTAAATAGGCTTCGAGAGTATAAATATTTAGTTGGCTCAAACCCAGTTGTAGACTGGCATCGTTACCATTCTCAAAACCAATCAACTGTATGCTTTGGACATGACAGCGATCGCCCAGTACCTCAGTAATTTGTTCGATGCCATCTCGATCTGAGTCAATCAAGAATATTTCGGTTCGGCGGTTCACATTAATTAGGGTCACTTGATTCAAATCAACCCGAGAATCTATAAAAGCCAGATTTGGTAAACATCTTCTAGGAGCAAGGGGATCTTGGCGATGGCGATCGATTAGCGCTAGATAATTCATAATCAATATTTCTAATAACAATTTCGTGCTTAATTGGTGTTCAATTAACAGGGGCGAATAACTTATAGATCGCCCCGAAGACTATCTCAAAAACTCAATCTCTCTGGATTAAGCCAATAAAAAATTTTCTGCTGTCAAATCAGTAGCTGCAAAATTTTCGAGGGTAATCGAATCACCATTACCCAAGTCAATTAAAGTATTATGACTATCCTGAATTGCGGCACCTAAAGCCTGATGTGAATCAAGATTGAAAGCACTAAGATCTAAAGTATCAATGCTGGCAAAGTCAGTTATGACATCTGCACCAGTACCAGTACTAAAGCTGAAAATATCAGCACCACCGCCACCAGTTAAAGTATCATTACCTGCACCGCCAACCAGTAAATCATTACCACCAGAGACCGATACTTCTTCAATCTCAATCCGTAGTAGTAAATCATCATTAGCGGTAAAATCGCCCACCAAGGGATCGATAATTGCCCCCGATGCAGTTTCTCCCCCCAAAATATTCACAGGGGTCGCATCGGGATTACCGACAGAACCATTAAAGCCAGGATGGGCAGTTACTACCCCATTTTCATCAACCCCTGTATTAGGTGCAGTTTGATTAATAAATGCCGCATCTTCCTCCGTATTAACTTCGGTTCCAGCATCGAGAACATCGCTACCCCGTCTTTCAATGACTACTGGTCCAATAAAGTTACCCTGCTCATCAAAAATGGGGTCAGCTAAGGCATCATCGGGGACAGCCAAGAAAGCATCATTAGAAGGAATAATCATTGTGCCCCAGGTAAAGAAACCTTGACCAACCTGGCTCGGATCTACGTCTAAGGTCAGGCTAGCACTTTCCCCAGGATCGATAGGACCAGGAACCCCAGCACCACCAACAACTGTGCCATCAATCCCATTTTCCCCAACTTGGGCATTAAATTCAGCAGCAATGCCTTCTATCGAACCATCTTCCGCTAACCGCTCTAAACCAGTACTAGCATGTTCTCCTTCCGTATAGAGATCGAAAGTTGCTCCATCGTGGAAGCCAAACCAAACAGGAGTACGGAAACTTCCTCCCTCCCCTTGAGTATTGGTGACTGTAACCTTGATTGCTGTACCAGAACCAATTTCATCACCGCGAATAATGTCGTTACCCGCACCACCAGAGAGAGTATCGTTCCCCTCATTTCCTGCCAATAGGTTGTTGCTATCATTGCCAGCTAAGGTATCATCATTAATCGAGCCTGTGAGATTTTCAATATTGCTCAATTGATCTTCAATCAGATTATTGTTCACCACATACTGAGCCTTGCCAGAATTTAGGTTAGCAGAAATTCCAACTCCAATATCCTGAAAATCTGCGGTGTCTATGCCTTCTCCACCATCAGTTGCATCGTTGCCACCGCCACCGCGCAAAGTATCATCACCAAGTCCCCCCTTTAACGAATCATCACCAGCACGACCAACTAACAGATCGTTACCTTCGTTGCCACTCAGAACGTTGTTACCACCATCACCAAATAGCTGATCGTTTTGCAGAGAACCTTCAAAATTTTCAAAGTTACTAAAATTCTCAAATACCGTTACTCCTGCTGCCACATTGGGTTGATAGGAGGCACTATTACTAGCCAAGTCGGCAATTACTGGTGCACCTATGGTTGCAAAGGAGTTGGTATCGCTTCCTTCTCCCCCATCTAGAATATCTGTACCACCGCCACCGTCGATCGTATCGTCGCCGTCTAAACCCTGAAGCAAGTTAGGGTTACTATCACCGATAATCAGATCGCCATCATTGGAACCGACCACATCAAATACGTCTGTTAACTCAAAGTTTTCGGTGAAAGGAGCAATGCCTTCGCTTCCTGCATCGGTAAAGACGTCAACTACAACCGCACCATTTTCTCCTACAGGAGCATTATGTAGATGGATCGGACTCAGAGTACCATTTCCAATATCAACAGGTAATAGATCTCCTTGGTTTAGCCCATTTACAGCTACATCAACACTATAGTCGAGGGAACCATCTGCGGCTACGGTAAAAGTAGTGGTTGCAATTCCAGATGCATCGGTAACGACTGGTTCATCTTGTACTTCCTGGTCGCCACTTAAGCTACTCGTAAATATTACATCCCCAACTCCATCAGCACCACGGAGGTCTTCTGAGATCTCTAATTGACCCCGTAATTCTCCAGCATTGAAGTCCGAGGTATGAAAATTGTAATAAAGGTTTCCCGCAATACCTTCCGTGAGAATTTCGTCAGACGAGATGCCATCATTAGGATTGACTAATTCCAAATCTTCGATAGTCGTCTCAAATCCAGTTTCTCTAGTGGCGCTATCTTCGGCTAAATTGACCTCGACACTAACATCAATGTCATCAAATCTGGCTGTGCTGTTATTGGTCATTGTTTTAATACTCTAATGATTTAGCTTGGAAATCATTTTCAGTTAGCTCTGCAAAGTCTCTCTAAACTCTCGATAAACAAAAAGTAGCCAAACTTTCAGGAAATTCTCAGATTAAACAGGTCAGCTTTTAGCTCAATCTACTCCATTACTTAACTACAGCAGAGCTAATTTACAGCCTGATTGGTGACGATATTTGATAAGTCTTGTGCTGAGAAAACAATTTCCCTACCCAATTAAGAAATATCAATGTTTAATAATGAATGTTCAGTGTATAGATTCATATCATGTCCGCAGGGTCATTCAAACAAGATGGTTTAGGCTGGCGCATAAATTTAATCAAACAGAGATTTGGTGAATGGAGCGAGTATCGAATTTCTCAGTTAGATTCTGGGGACTGGGGATTTCTCAAATCCAGTCTACTATGGCAGATTATTAAGTTTTGTCTGTGGTCAATGATTGCGATCCTGTTAGTTTGGATGACGTGGCAATTATGGTTACTATTGCGTCCTTATTGGAAACGCTGGCAAAGACAGAGCGATCGCTACACTCCAATCACCACTTCTATAATTACGCCGCAGTTATCTTCTTCAGCCTGGGTAGAGCGATCGCAATCTGCCAGAATTGAGGGTGATTATCGTCGGGCAATTTTTTGTCTATATCAGGCAATGTTGCAGTTGCTAGATGAACGAGAATTAGTTGCCGCACAGTCCAGCCTGACCGATCAAGAATATCGGCGATCGCTTTTAAAAATTGAGGTATCTCCTTTCTCCGCCTACGAATTATTATTGTCGATTCATCAGCGACTATGTTTTAGTAAAGCCGAAGCCAATCAGGCGCTTTGGGAAGAGTGTCACCAAGCCTATCAGCAAATTGAGAATTAACCCTAATTACTTAATCTAATGCCAAATTTTCGTCAACGTAAATGGTTACTGATCGCAATTGCGATCGCCGTGGTCTTGATTCTCACTCTAATTGCTGCACCCAACAGTGGCGGTCGTAAAAATGATAGCGGTTCAACTTATGGACGTAATCCCGATGGTTACGGTGCTTGGTATGAATATATGTCTGAGAGAGAGATTCCCATCGAGCGTTGGCGCAAACCTTTTGCTAAATTGATCGAAGAAGACATCCAAGGAGTTACTTATCTAAAAATTCTCAGCAAAACTGATTTTCTCTTAGGTGCTAGAAATCTATCTCAATCTGAATCAAACTGGGTTAGACAAGGGAACACTCTAGTAATTATCGGAAATTATCAACCTGCGACAGCGGCACCCTTTAGGAGCAAAATTTCCTACCGTCCGCAACCTTTATCAGAAACTAAAGTTGAAATTGCTACTACTCGTCGCTATCAACTCCTAGTTAAGCAAAATCAAGATAGTAGTTCTTACGATCAAGCAGATAGTAAATCCAAAAATCAAACAAAAATTATTCTAGAAGATCCCTATGGTGCAGTTGTTTGGCAAGAACTGATGGGCAAAGGGAAAATCATTTACTGCACTACTCCTTATTTAGCAGCTAACGCCTATCAAGATGCTCCAGATAACTTTAAATTTCTCGCTGAATTAGTCAGCGATCGCCCAAAAATCTGGGTCGATGAATATATTCACGGCTACAAAGATAAAGAAACCATTGCCAGAGAACAACAACAAGACATTTTCAGTTATTTAGCCAAGACTCCATTACTATTACTCTTGATTCAAACAGTACTGGTAGGAATCATTGCCGCCATCACGGCATTACGTCGCTTCGGTCAGCCAGTAATTCCTAAAACGGCGATCGCTGATAACAGTACCGCTTATATTGATGCTCTCGCAGGAGTTTTAGAAAAAGCTAATAGCACTGACTTTGTAGTTGAGGCGATCGCCAAAGACGAACAACGGAAATTACAAACAGCTTTGGGATTAGGAAAATCTCTAGTTGATCGAGAAACTTTAATTTCAGCCTGGAATAATCAAAACCAAGAGTCGGCAACAGAATTAAGTCAGCTATTGCAGGTTAGTAAGGCTAAACAGAAAATTAGTGATACTCAATTAATTACCTGGATCCAAAAGTGGCAGAAAATTAACCAGGATCATTAATATTCTCAGTTGAACGATAGGATTAAGTTAATAACATGAATTTTCTTTACCCACATTTTTAAGCGTGTACCACAAGTAGGGTGGGCGATGCGAAGCGAGTCCTAAAGGATACCGCTTCGAGACCGTAGGGAATACATGCGGGCATAGCCCTTTGTTTAGGGCATATGCTTTAGTGCAATGCCCACCTTACAATCAATGTCTACATCAAATAGTTATACAAACCGCCGTAATTTTAAGTAAATTTGCGCTCGTTTAACCCCAGAAAACAACCGCCGTAGTTCAAGATTTAGTCAGCTAGTAAAAAAATAAATATATGTTGAAGATATTCTATGCGAAGACATCACTCATGGCAGATTTATCAGGCGATATTTAATCGAGCAAAATTTTGAAGATCGTAATATACGATTTGAACCTAGCGTTAAAGGCAAGAAAGTTAATAATAACAATGCATATGTAGTTAGTAATTATGCCCGAACCGTCAAAAGTTACCGTGCAAATAAAAACAAACAAAATTTAGCTGTCATAGTAATGCTAGACGCTGATAATAAAACTATCTACGAGCAATTTAAAACCCTTCACATGGCTTTAGATCAAGAAAAAGGTAAACTTAATCAAGATACTCGTGATCCTAGCGAAAAAATAGCGATCTTTATTCCTTCTCGCAATATTGAAACTTGGTTTTATTACATCAATTCTGGACAACTCTGTGATGAATTAACTGACTATAAGCAAGCGAATTATGCGGCACTTAGTAACAGGGAAAAATAAATCTAGTGAGTTATCCGCAATTAAACTCGCTCAAGAAATCTGTACTCACGGACTCGAAGAACAAGCTCCAGATTCTCTACAAAAAGCTTGTGAAGAACTGAGAAGAATACTTTAAATTATTTTAGAGTGACTATCTAAGTTGTTGCCTGAATTTCGGCTTCGGTTATTTCTCTCAAACGCACTTCATCTCGTTGGGGATCGGCACGAGTTACCTGCATTTCCATCCGCTCTCCTAAAGTTACAGGACGATCAAAGCGATGGGGTAATTCCATTCCCAAATCTTCAATCAAAATTAAACCTAAGTTCTCGTCTTGTCTCAACCAACGTAAAACAATTACGTTCCAAATACATTTTGTATTGCGTCTGAGGTATTCAAGTCCCCAATAACGATTGGTTTGACGTTCAACTAAAGTTGCTTCATAAGATGAGCTACTTACACTGTAGACAATCTCTTGCAATTCTTCGCGAGAAAAAGGTAATTCTTCTCCTGCTAAGTGCGCCTTAATCTGAAAGTGGGATAGCAGATCGGTATAGCGACGGATGGGAGATGTTACCTGAACATAACTTTCTAACCCTAAACAAGCATGACGGATGGGGGACATACTCATTTCACTACGAGGCATGCAGCTACGTAAAGCACAAAACCGAGTGGGTCCAGCAGGTAAACTTAATAACTCCTCTTCAGAGGGTAATTCGGGTTGTGGTTGTCCGCGATAAGGTAAGGGCAGATTATTTTCAGTGCCATATTTGCCACCAATTTGCCCTGCTAGAATCATCATTTCCGCAACTAGCTGACGGGAAGGAGAACTATCAATCAGTTCGATGGTTACTTCTTCGTCATCCTTGACTTTGATAATCGACTCCGGCATTTTGATTTGAATTGAGCCTTGTGATTTGCGCCAGTTTCTTCTGAGATAAGAAATTTTAGCCAGATCGGCAATTTCAGGTTCGTTTTGAACTCCTAATTGCAACATCTCATCGACATCATCATAGGTCAGACGATAAGTAGGTTTGATCAAACTGGGATGAATTTCGTACTCCTCAATTCCCCCCTCCTCATCAAGAATCACGCCAAAACTAAGAGCGGAGCATACTTGACCCTGAACTAAGCTCATAGGACCCGTTGCTAATTCTGGGGGAAACATGGGAACCATTCCCGTGGGCAAATAAAGGCTGGTACTGCGGCGACGAGCTTCTAAATCCAATTCATCTTCAGGGTTTACGAGCCGAGTCGGATCGGCAATATGAATCCAAATTTTAGCAGCGCCGTCAGCTAGGTATTCAATGCTCAACCCATCATCAATTTCGGTAGTGCTCTCATCATCAATGGTACAAACTTTAAGTTTAGTTAGATCTAGGCGATTACTACTGTCTTGGGCAAGATCGGACTGGAGACGGGGTTGCACCACATCAAGTACCTTTTTAGAGAACGTTGTTGGGTAAGCACTACGGCGTAAAAACAGGTTTTCATGCTTACTCCACCAGCCTAAATCTACTAGCAGTTGAAAAGCCCCCTGCGCATCACAATTTTTACCCGCTTCCTTCAGTATTTCTTGTGCTAGTTTAGAAGGGTTATTAGCCTGAAGTGCTACTTTTTCAATAGATTCTAAACGCAGGCGATCGCTTTCACTCCATTGAATTTCTACCCCTTCTAGAGCCTGTTTGAGGTGAATGACAAATTCTACCTTTTCTTGCTCTTTCTGTGCCTGAACCTCAAGTTGATGTCTAATCTCCTCTACTTGAGCAGCAGGACGAGGTTCATAATGATCTGACTTTTGTTTAAAGTAAATTTTGTCTTGGCTCAGAAGACAATGAGCCGCGTAACAAGCTGCGGAACTTTGGTCTGAAAACAATAATTCTGCCATCTGTTGTGGAGTTGCAGTGTCATTATCTTCAACTAACATTTCCCAGGCTATTTCTAGACTACTGGGATCTAAATAGGGTTTAACCTCTGCTAAAAAGCTGTCGATTTCTGACGCTTCATAAGTACCATTAACAGTATAATCGACCCTCTGGGGACGTATCTTGTGCGACTGTCCCCCTGCATCAATTACAATCCAATCTTTCTTACCTTCTGGTCTTTCGGCAACTGCAAGACGAGGTTCTCCTTGCACTCTGAATTCAATCAGCTTTCCTTTTTCCACCAGCTTTGTACTTGAGATTTGCTTACAACACTATCTTCTAGTCTACTTTTTCGCTGGCTGATTATTTCCACCGAACTCTAAAAATAGTCTTTTAACCTTCTTTATTTACAAAAGGCAATAAAGCGATCGCTCTAGCTCTTTTTACAGCTACAGTCAAATCTCTCTGCTGTTGGGCAGTCAAACCTGTAATTCGACGGGGCAAAATTTTGCCTCTTTCGGTAATAAATTTACGGAGTAACTCGATATCTTTGTAATCGATTGGATCGCTGGGTTTAATTGGGGAAAGACGCTTACGATAATATGCCATGATTTTTGCTTTGGGGGTATGAACTAGTTTAGAAATTATTGCAGAAATTACTTAATTTCTTTATGTACAGTATGGGTATTGCAATGAGTACAGAACTTTTTCAATTCCATTCTGCCTGTGGTATTGCGACGGTTTTTGGTGGTAGTGTATCTCGATACACCAGGGGAACGCTTATTAGTGTTGCTGCGACACTCTGTGCATTCTAAAGTAATAACGATGCGTACGCCTTTCTTGCTTGCCATAATTTTACTAAGAGTTATTGCTATTTTTACCAACGGTCACGTAAGCCCTGTCGTCTGCGGGGCATATGCCTCATCGTCTCGCATAGCGAGACTGGCGAAGCTTTGCTTGGCGCGCAGGGAACGCGACCTATATTGACACGCAGCTTACTATTTTCGCACACGACGCTGGATTTGACCAAATATTTTTTTAAATCTTAAATCGAGCGAAAAACCTCTTTCCGTTTGAATCAGATAAGTCTCGGCAATACGGTCATGGAACGCTAAATTAGTTTCCTCATCCAATAAAGCCAGAGAGCAGTCGATTATTACAGGAGCCATTAGCAGCAACATCGACAAGCCGTTCCGCACGTTGATCTGTAGCCCAGCGATCGCTAGAGCGGAACCACAGCCCAGAATCAGTTCTCTTTTAACTAGTGCCAACAATTCTGGAAGCCGATTAAATCGAGGATCAATAATTTTAATATCAAAAGCCCAACGTCCTAGACTTTGACCGCGGTTTTTTTCCACGATTAACACACGTAAAATTAACCAGGTAGGCAAAAAGACTAACCACTGAAAAAATAGATTAGAAGCAAAAAAAGAACTGATAAACCAGACGCTCAGAAAATCGATCGCAAAGGCACCAGTCCTTCTATTAAGGGGAACTTTAGGATATCTTCGATAATTGGGTTCAGGGCGATAATCGTCATACATAAGATGTACGGTTAGTTCTGGTATGAATTAAGTATATGGTGAGTATTTAGCTCTCAGTTTAACTTTTGGGGGATTATGAATGTCTGAAAAACTATTGAGCTGAATTGAGCAATTCAGACTTTCTGTAATACTCTCGAAATCAAATAATTTAACTTAACTATCTCGGTATTAATTATTAATTTATTGCCCTATGCTATCAGTTACCGAAGCCGCAGAAATCATCCTCAATTTAGTCAGCAGTTTTGACTCGAATCTAGATACCGAAATAGTTGATTTGGAAGTAGTCAACGGACGTATTTTGGCACAGCCTGTAGTGGGTAAACTAGATATTCCTCACTGGGACAACTCAGCGATGGACGGCTATGGGGTTAAGTACGCAGATGTGCAAAACTGTAGCGAGGAGAGTCCTGTAACCCTAGAAATCGTAACCGAAATTGCCGCAGGCGATCGCCCTCAAACAGATATCAAACCAGGACAGGCTGCTCGCATTTTTACTGGGGCAATGCTTCCCCAGGGTGCAGATACCATCGTCATGCAAGAAAACACCAATAGAAAAGGTAACCAAGTTACAATTCTCCAAGCACCACAATTACAAGAATTTGTACGGCATCAGGGAGCTTTCTATCAGGCTGGAAATCCCATCTTAGAAGCAGGAATTACAATTGGCGCACCAGAAATTGCTGTTTTAGCTACCGCACAATGCACTCAACTCTCGGTTTATCGTCGTCCACGGGTAGCAATTATCTCTACTGGAGATGAGTTGGTTACTCCCGAACAAGCTTTACAACCAGGACAGATCGTAGATTCCAACCAATACGCCTTAGCTAGCTTTGTTACTAACAACGGGGGAATTCCCCTCAAGTTGGGGATTGTTCGCGATCACCCTGAATCATTAAAACAAGCGATCGCTCAAGCTATTGCCTCAGCAGATATTGTGTTATCTACAGGAGGGGTATCTGTCGGCGATTATGATTATGTGGATCGCATTCTGGCAGAGTTAGGCGGCACGCTACATATTCGTAGTGTGGCAGTCAAGCCAGGAAAACCATTAACTGTAGCTACTTTTGATGATCATAACTGCCTATATTTTGGTATTCCAGGAAACCCCGTATCCGCATTAGTAAGCTGCTGGCGTTTTGTTCAACCTGCTTTACAAAAACTTTCGGGATCGATAAGCTATCAACCTAGTTTTGTTAATGCCATTACTCGCCATAATTTAAAAGCCTCGGGAAGACGAGAAACTTATCTGTGGGGACAACTTCATTTAGTTGATGGTAAGTACGAGTTTGCTTTAGCTGGTGGTAGCCATAGTTCAGGTAATTTAATTAATCTGGCACAAACCAATGGACTGGCGATCGTACCTATTGGTCAGAAGTTGATTACCAAAGGATCAGAAGTCAAAGTAATGTTGATTGATTGAACTATATTATTATTATTGAAAATTAAAATATCAGTATTTTTTGTCTATCGTTAAAATTATTAATGACGATAATGTTCTTACTATATTGCAAATTTCTTTGTGATCTTAAAACATATTTAACTTATCTTTAAATCACGTAATTCTAATGGTTGCTTAATGTATTTTTTGAAAAACAAAAAGTACTATTTTGAAGACAAAAATCATGTGTAAAGAGTTCGTTTATGATGCAGTCAGATAGGCACAAACACAAGGAAGAATCGATAGAGCTATCAATAGAAGGGATACATCTTTTTGGAGAGCACACAAGAAATTAGTTAATCGTTGTAAGAGCTATAAAAACAACACACTCAAGACAATTGAGAAAGATTGTACACGTTTATATACAGAATACTGGGAGTAATTTTTACAGAATCTATTTAGAATCTACATTAGTGAGTCTTAAGGAAGTAAAAGTTTAGTGATCCATATCTATAAGTAAATTGTTTCCAGAAGACAAACTAGTCAATAAATCTGATTCCATTGGAGTAGGTGAGCTTAAACAAAGAAATCCTCGTGTAATTACTTCTCCTTCACTAAATATGGAATTACTCGGGCAAAGCTTCTTCAGCAACTATGACATCATGATTAAGAGTGATACGGTTAAATTTCGCGCTAGGTAAATCTATAAATCTATTAGCTATTATCAAAAATTACTCTTTCCGATCGCTGTAAAAAAAGCTATTATGGTAAATCGTGAGTTTTTATACTAGCCATGAATGCCGAAGCAATTATACGTTCGATCGAGTCCGAACATCTGAAGTCGGATATACCTGAGATTTATGTGGGAGATACCGTAGAAGTAGGGGTTAGAATTACAGAGGGTAATAAAGAAAGGGTACAGCCTTATAAAGGTACTGTAATCGCCAAACAAAACGGTGGGATTAGCGAAACTATTACTGTCCGTAAAATCTTTCAAGGAGTAGGAGTAGAAAGAGTATTTTTATTGCACTCTCCCATGATTGATAAAATCAAAGTTGAGCGTCGGGGTAAGGTACGTCGTGCCAAACTCTATTATTTGCGTGATCGCGTTGGGAAAGCTACTAGAATCAAACAGCGCTTTGATCGACCAATCAAATAATAAAATGCAGAGGTTATTCGACAAATAACCTTACTTGAGAAAAAACTGCGATAATAGGGTATAATTGGTAGGCTTTGACTTATAATTTAGTTGAAGTCAGCGTGCGTCTTTAGTTCAGTTGGTAGAACGTCGGTCTCCAAAACCGGATGTCGAGGGTTCAAGTCCTTCAAGGCGCGTAGCCAAACTCTAAAATATCGCTCATGTTTCTTGGTTGCAGTGATGTAACACCGAGTAAATTAATCATTGGTTTCTCCTAGCTAGCCTGATCAATTGCCCAGAGAATTAAGTCTGTACACCGCTAATGTTTACTTAATAATTGCTTAAGAGTTAAGCTGGTTATTAGGTAGTTGGCATTTCTGACAACAGTTACATTTAAATTATTTAAGCGAATACATCTCGCGAGGCAACAGTTTTGGCTAAAAAAGATATAGTAAAAAAAGAAAAACCCGTAACTAAAGATGCAGCAGCAGGCGGCAACAGTGCTGCTGATTTTGCAGTTCAAACCAAAGAAGAATTAGGCAAAGTTGTCTGGCCTTCTCGTCAGCAGCTGATTAGTGAATCGGCAGCCGTAATTTTGATGGTTATTCTCGTGTCTACAATTATTTATTTAATTGATAAATTCTTTGCCTGGGGAGCAGGAAAGGTATTTTAAACTATGACTAATACCGCAGACATACCAGAAGATGATAATCAGCAGCCAGAAGAGGTCAAGGTAAACGTCAAGACCAAAGGTAGCCCTCGCTGGTATGCAGTACAGGTAGCTTCAGGATGTGAAAAGCGTGTCAAGACTGATATTGATATGCGAATTCAGACCCTAGATATAAGCGATCGCATTATACAAGTACAGATTCCGCAAACACCAAGTGTCAAGATACGTAAAGATGGCTCACGCTACACCAGTGATGAGAAGGTTTTCCCTGGCTATGTTTTAGTCAAGATGTTGATGGATGATGATGCTTGGCAAGTCGTCAAAAACACGCCAAATGTGATTAACTTTGTGGGTGCGGAACAAAAGCGCCGCTATGGTAGAGGCAGAGGTCATGTAAAACCGTTACCTCTATCTCGTGCCGAAGTAGAACGCATCTTCAAGCAATCTGAAGAACAAGAACCAGTCATTAAAATTGACATGGAAATTGGTGATAAAATTGCTGTTCTCTCTGGTCCATTCAAGGAGTTTGAGGGAGAAGTAATTGAAGTCAGCCCAGAAAGAAGTAAGCTAAAAGCTTTATTATCTATCTTTGGGCGTGATACTCCAGTAGAGTTGGAGTTCAATCAAGTCGAAAAACAAAATTAAACAATGCCTAGAAAAGTTGTAGCCTTAATTAAATTGGCTTTGCCTGCGGGTAAAGCTAACCCCGCGCCTCCAGTTGGTCCTGCTCTGGGTCAACACGGTGTTAATATCATGGCATTTTGTAAAGAATACAATGCCAAAACAGCAGATAAAGCAGGATTAGTGATTCCTGTGGAGATCTCTGTCTTTGAAGACAGAAGCTTTACCTTTATCCTCAAAACGCCTCCTGCATCCGTTTTAATTAAAAAGGCGGCAGGAATTGATAAAGGAGCCAGTGAGCCTAATAAGCAAAAAGTCGGGACTATTACTCGCGATCAGCTTAAGGAAATTGCTCAAACCAAGTTACCCGATCTCAATGCCAATGACATTGATGCTGCAATGAAAATTGTTGCGGGGACAGCCAGGAACATGGGTGTTGCGATTAGCGAAGCTTAGCCGTCCTAAAGGATACCGCTACGCATATAGGCATCGCCAAATAATTCTCTAGAATTGTTTGCAAGCCATAAATATTACTTAACATTTTACTGGGGAGAAGCAAACTGCTTCGCTAGTTACCCAAGGAGAGAATTATGGTCAAAAAAATGTCTCGCCGTATGCGAGAACTGGTCAAGAAAGTAGATGAAAACAAAACTTACGAACCTCTTGAAGCACTAAACCTGCTTAAGGAGACAGCAACAGCAAAATTTGACGAGACAGCAGAAGCTCATATTAAGTTGGGAATCGATCCCAAATATACTGACCAACAGCTAAGAACTACCGTCAGCTTGCCGAAGGGAACTGGTCAAACCGTCAGAGTAGCTGTAATTGCTCGCGGAGAAAAAGTCAAAGAAGCGGAAGAAGCTGGAGCAGAAATTTACGGTTCGGAAGAGCTAATTGAAGATATTCAAAAGGGCATGATGGATTTTGATATTTTGATTGCCACTCCCGACATGATGCCCAAAGTCGCTAAACTAGGGAGAGTTTTAGGTCCTAAAGGCTTAATGCCCTCTCCTAAAGGTGGAACCGTCACCGCAGATCTACAACCAGCAGTCAATGCGTTTAAAGCTGGTAAGTTGGAATTTAGGGCTGACAAAACGGGCATTGTTCATGTTATGTTTGGTAAGGCGTCTTTTTCGGCAGAAGACTTATTAGAGAACCTTAAGGCTCTACAGGAAACCATTGACCGCAATCGCCCTAGTGGTGCTAAAGGTCGTTATTGGCGAACTGCTTATGTTTCTGCTTCTATGGGTCCATCAATTCAGATTGACATTAGCGCTTTGCAAGATTTAAGTTTAACTCAAGCAGCCTAAACGAAAATTAGTAATCAACACACTACAAGTAAATATCTTAATTAAACGACTAGTACCAAAGACAGCGGGCGCGTTGATTCGCTTAATTTCCTGCCGAGGTCAATGTCTATAAGTTTTAAAAAGTCCCTTACTCTTTTGTTGAGGGTCGAAAACAAACCTAGGCAACCTCTGGCAAGAAGCTGGAGGTTTTGTCGTTGATGACCTGAAGAAAGATCCTAACGAACAAGGAGGTGATACAGAATGGGGAGAACCCTCGCCAACAAAAAAGAAATAGTAAGCGAATTAAAAGAAAGTTTGAGTGAAGCTCAACTAACTTTTGTAATCAATTATGAAGGGTTATCGGTAGCAGAGATTACCGAGCTACGTAATCGTTTACGTCCTAGCGGTGCTAGCTGCAAGATTACCAAAAATACCCTGATGAATATTGCCATTAATGGCGATGAAAATTGGCAGCCGATGGAAGAATTTCTCAGCGATGCTGCTGCTTTTCTGTTTACAGGCGAAGAAATCGGCGCAGCTGTTAAAGCCTATAAGGGATTCCAGAAGGAAACCAAGAAAACCGAATTACGCGGTGGCGTAATGGAAGGGCAGGCTTTAACCAAAGAACAGGTTGAAGCTTTAGGTGATTTGCCAACCAAGGATGAGCTATATGCCAAAATTGCTGGTTCAATCAACGCCTTGGCGACCAAACTGGCTGTCGGTGTTAAGGAAGTTCCCAGCGGACTTGCCAGAGGCATCAAAGCTATTGCTGAGAAAGGTGAATAAATTACTTTCTCAAACTATTTACACAACTAACTACTTATCAATATTGGAGTAAAATTATGTCTGCTGCAACTGATGAAATTCTCGAAAAGTTGAAATCTCTGAGTCTTCTAGAGGCTTCTGAACTAGTTTCTCAAATTGAAGAAACTTTTGGAGTAAGTGCTGCTGCTTCTGCTGGAGTTGTGATGGCTGCTCCTGGTGCTGGTCCTGCTGAAGCTGCTGAAGAAAAAACTGAATTTGATGTAATTCTAGAAGAAGTACCCAAAGATAAGAAAATTGCCATTCTTAAAGTGGTTCGTACCATTACTGGCTTAGGTCTTAAAGAAGCAAAAGAAATGGTTGAATCTACACCTAAAGCTCTTAAAGAAGGTGTAGCGAAAGAGGATGCTGAAGAAACCAAAACTAAGCTGGAAGAAGCTGGTGCCAAAGTTACAGTTAAGTAATTGGTTAATTTCGGTTTAGATTTTCACAATTGAAATTTTCATGATCGAGGGATGTTTAATTAACATCCCTTTTTTGTTGTTTTTGTTGATATATGTAGGAAGTATATCAATGTCGAATTTTTAGTCTGGTATGGGACGGAGCCTGAATCTATTTGAACTAATCTACATAGACCTGTTCTAGATCGATAAACCCGCTAAATTATTGGCTAAAAATTCTGTTCTACAAGTATGACGCTGAATCTTTCCACTAGAAGTTTTAGGTAAGCTACCAGGCTTTAGAAGTAAAGTTGTGTACACCTGAAGGTCATGGTTTTTAGCAATCTCCCGTCTAATCAATTGAGTTAAATCTTTGACTGAGATCATCTCACGAGAGGATACCTTGCCGTTGGATTTGGCACTAGAACGATTACTGCTCCAATATCGACGCTCAACTTCTGCTAGAACAATTAATTTTTCTTCTCCTTGGATAGTTACTGAAAAACTAGCTACGCAGCTTGGTCGAATCAAAGAATTTGTTTCTTCCACGGTTTTTTCAAGATCTTGAGGATAGTGATTGCGCCCTTTAATGACAATCATGTCTTTAAGACGACCTGTAAAAAATAGCTCTCCCTGGTCTAAAAAGCCGAGGTCACCAGTGCGTAAAAAAGGTCCTTCCTGAGTGTCTAGCAGATGGGCATTAAAGGTTGCTTCAGTTATTTCTGGCTGCCTCCAGTAACCTTGAGCAATACTGGATCCTGAAACCCAGATTTCCCCTACTTCTCCTGGTTTACAGTTCACTAAGGTTTCAGGATTAGCGATCGCAATTTTCTGATCAATTAAGCTTTGACCACAGCTAACTAAAGTACGGGGATAGGATTCACTAGAGTCAGCACTAATAATTTTATTTTGTTCTAAGGCTTTGCCCTGAACTGTTTTCGTTACTACCGCACTTTGGCGTGAGCCTCCTGAAATAATGAGAGTTGCCTCTGCCATCCCGTAACAAGGATAAAAAGCTGATTTATTAAATCCATAAGGAGCAAATGTAGTGGCAAATTTGTGGAGAGTTTCATGATTGATTGGTTCTGCACCATTAAAAGCTACTTGCCAACTACTAAGATCTAAACCTTCTAGCTGTTCTGGTTTAAATTTACGAACACACAGGTCATAAGCAAAGTTAGGACCACCACTAGTACTTGCCTGATAATGAGATATTGCCCGTAACCACCGTAACGGATTTTGCAAAAACATTAATGGCGACATCAAAGTCACGGAAAAGTTACCAAACAAAGGCTGAAGAACTCCCCCAATCAAGCCCATATCGTGATACGGAGGAAGCCAAATCACCCCTCTGCTTTGCTCAGAATGCTTAAAACAGCGATGAATTGCCTCCAAATTGTGGAGCAAATTATTATAGGCAATTTTTACTCCTTTGGGTTCTGCTGTGGAACCAGAAGTGTATTGTAAAAAAGCAAGATCATTTTCGGTAATATTCGGCTGATGCCAGCTGCGCGCCAAATCATCGTCGAGAGTATCGGTTGTAATCCAGCGTAAATTTCGTAATTCAGGAGAGCGTTCTAATTGTCGCTCCAGACTCTGTAGGGTTTCACGGTTGGTCAAAGCTAAATTAGTCTGGGCGTTTTGCAGTATGTTTTGAATTCGGTTTAAAGAGCGATTTGGTCGAGGAGGATAGGCTGGAATGGCAATTACTCCAGCATAAAGACAACCAAAAAAAGCAGTAATATAGTCTAACCCCGCAGGAAATAGTAATAAGACTCGATCTTGAGGAGAACAGATAGATTGAAGATATGCTGCGATCGCCTGAGCTTTTTGCTCCAGTTGTCCATAAGTCAGGCTAATCTCTTGTGCTTCTCCGTCCACCAAAAATTTGTATATTGGCTGATAGGGCTGTTCCTGCGCCCGAATCTGAAGTATGTCGACTAAGGTAGCTGCTTTAACTTTATTTTTTAAACCACTCATTCACTTTGGATTATTTAAATCGGTTTATACCATATCTCATTATTCAGAATTCAAATATAGTCAAACTCAGAACATAATCATAGAGAAGATAATCAAATTCCCCCACAGCTTACATCACTCACTGTCGAAACCGAGTATGGATGTGACACCTTGAGAATAGTCTGCTTAGTTGCATAATGAGATATATAGTTTCTAGCTAAGGGCAATTTGAACATGAATTTGTCAGAATTTTATGAAATCACTGGGCGATCATCAGCACGAAATAAATTCGCGCTTACGTCTACTAATTCTCAGAAGTTACAGGAAATTCTTCTGAGCAAAATTAATCACTCAAGCTATAGGCGAATTACTTTTGCTCAATACATGAATACGGTTTTGTACGAGCAAAATTTTGGTTACTATAACTCTGGAGTTGTGGGCATTGGCTCTCAAGGCGATTTTTTCACCTCCTCTTCTTTAGGTAAGGATTTTGGCGAATTGCTGGCAATCCAGTTGAGCGAAATGTGGCATTATTTGGGATGCCCCAATCCATTTCAGGTGGTGGAAATAGGTGCAGGGAATGGGGAACTAGCTCAAGATATTTTAAACTTCTGGCATCATAGCGAGCAACAGGCTTTGATTGAGGCGCTCTCCTATACCATTGTCGAGCAGTCACCAGTTTTGCTCAAACAGCAGCAGCAAAGGCTTGAGCCTTTTAATAACTTGCGACTTACTTGGAAAACCCTGGCTGAAATCTCTGACAGTAGTATTGAAGGGTGTATTATCTCTAATGAGCTGGTAGATGCTTTCCCCGTGCATTTAATTACCAAACAAGATCATCGTCTCCAAGAAGTTTATCTCACCATTGAGGACGGGAAATTAACCGAGATCATTGACGATCTATCTACAGAAAAACTAGCGCAGTACTTTGATTTAATTGAAGTTGACCTATTACAATCAGAGTTTCCTGATGGATATCGGACTGAAGTAAATCTTCAGGCTTTGGACTGGATTAGGGCGATCGCTAGCAAAATTAAACGAGGATATGTGTTGACTATTGATTATGGTTACCCTGCTGAGCGCTATTATCGTCCTTCACGCAATCAAGGAACTTTGCAGTGTTACTATCAACATCGGCATCACAATAATCCTTATGTAAATTTGGGCGATCAAGATTTTACTGCTCATGTTGATTTTACTGCCCTCCAACGCCAAGGAGAGCTAGTTAATTTGCACACTATAGGTTTTACTCAACAAGGACTGTTTTTAATGGCTTTAGGCTTGGGCGATCGCCTAGACGAACTATCTAATGGGAAATTTACTATCCCTGAAATATTTAAACGACGCAATGCTTTACACCAGCTGATCAATCCCACAGGATTGGGGGGATTTGGTGTATTAATTCAAGGTAAAAATTTAACTGCATCAGAGAAAACTTTACAAGGCTTGGTAATTCCTGATTAATTTCCTGACCCTCTCATAAGTTATCGTTTCAGGGAAATGGAGAACAACATCTACCATGACTATAATAGTTTTCCGTACTAAAATAAATCGAAGCATTACTAATTCACTACAGCACTAAAAAACCATCACGAGGTTAAATCTTAGCAGCGATCAACTGACTGACTTAGATTACCCACGCAATGGCATAGAATTTTTGTTTTTGTTGTGAGTCAGCTCAATTTAAATTGACCTAACTTAGAATTCAGAACTTTCAGTAGGGTTCATACCAATAGGAATTCCGGAACCACCAGCAGCTAAAACATCAGCTTCCTTAACAAATCCACTGTATGCTTCCATACCGTGTTCGCTGATATCTAAACCACGTCTTTCTTCCTCTTCTTCAACTCGAATACCCATCGTGAACTTGAGTATTGACCAAACAATTGCACTAAAGATAACGGTAAAGGCTCCGATCGCTACAACCCCGATTAGCTGAGTGATAAAGTTACCTGTACCAAAGATTCCCACTGCAAGTGTCCCCCAAATACCACATACTAAGTGAACTGAAGTTGCACCAACAGGATCATCAATTTTAATACTATCGAAGAATGCTACGGAGAAGACCACGATAATACCAGCAATTAATCCGATAATTACTGCCGATAAATAGCTAACGTCAGCACAACCTGCGGTAATACCAACTAAACCAGCCAAAATACCATTGATAATCATGGATAAATCAGGCTTGCCATCTTTTAACCAGGAAGTAAAGGTTGCGGCGACACCACCTGCTGCTGCCGCTAGGTTAGTAGTTACTGCAATATAAGGAACGTTAGCTGTTGCGGCTAATTCTGAACCAGGGTTAAATCCAAACCAACCAATCCAGAGGATTAAACAACCTAAAGTAGCAAATCCCATATTGTGCCCAGGAATGGCACTAATTCTACCATTCTGATACTTACCAATTCTCGGTCCCAAAATCGCGGCACCAACCAAGGCTGCCCAACCACCAACGGAGTGAACTACTGTCGAGCCAGCAAAATCGGAAAAGCCCATTTCCGAGAGCCAGCCGCCGTCCCAGACCCAGTGCCCAGTGATAGCATAGGAAATAGCTACCAAAAAGGTACTGAAAATCAGAAAAGCACCAAACTTAATCCGCTCAGCAACGGCACCAGAAACAATAGTGGCAGCAGTTGCGGCGAAAGCAACCTGGAACAAAAAGTTGATGGCAGGTGGTACTGCTGCGGGGTAAGGATCGTCACCATAGGCAGCGGCGTCTCCACTAAAGAAAAATCCGCTAGTTCCAATAAATGAGTTGCCTTCACCATACATTAAGGCATAACCAACAGCCCAATATGCCAGGGTAGCAACACCAAAAACAATTAAGTTTTTAGCTAGGATGTTAACTGCATTCTTTTGGCGGCAAAAACCCGCTTCAAGCATCCCGAATCCCGCGTTCATAAAGATTACGAGAACTGAACAAAATAACAAGAAGATCGAATCCAAGACAACTCTTAATTCGTCTACATTAGCAGGAGCATCTAAACCCTGAGCTGTAGCAGCAGTATTCCACACAACTACGATCATCGCAGCTAAGGGAATACAAATAAACCATGAAGGGGAGAACGATTTAAAGACTATTCTCAAAGGTCTTGGAAGCAAGTTGCTCACTTGAGTTCCTTTATTCATAACATTTATAAGCTTGAGTGTTTTTTTAGTTTCTACGAACTTCGAAATTACAATCAATTTCGATTTAGATCAAAAAATATAGCTAGCTTGTCATCATTTGGCAAACTTAATTCTATCCAGTCTGTGATTTTTTACCTTTTTTTGCCGTATTTGCAAGCACAGTTTTTTTTGCCAAATAACTGTATAATGTAGGGTTATTTAGATGTTTAGACTGCGAAATACAACCAATTATTAGTAGTTACTTATTCAACTTTCTGACCCGTTGAGTCTCTACAACCAGAATTAAGACCCATTAAGCCTTAAGTATAGATTTAGATCTTAATTCTGCTTTACAAAAAATATACAATATTTTTCTATCAAAAATCAAAGTTCGTCATTAATTTTTCTGGTTCGAGTCAGAAATAGAAATCTGAAGCCTATAATCTTAGAGGCTTAAGCCCCAAAAGTGGTTATATATTGCAAATGAATTAATTCAATTTTGATCAGTAATTTAAATTTTATTTGAAATAGCAATTTAACTATTTAGATAATCAGATAAATAAGATTAATAAACTACAAAAATTAACAAATTTTCATCATTAATAAAATTAATAACTTGATTGTATTGAGTTAAAACAGCTGCTGGACTTAATGATTTAAAGTGACTTTAGATATTTCCCTAAATTTGTATTTTTTTAGAACTAACATATGTCATTCACATATTATTTTAGGCAGTAGCTTGTCTTAGAATCTAAACTATCGTAAGTAAAGACTATGCTCGATAAATACTGCCAGTTTTAAAAGCTAGATGTGAAAAAAAGGAGCCACTATAAAAAGCAGCTCTCAGCAAAATCTCGCAATAATATGCAGGATTACTTAATAAACAACATTTCTTGATATGTAGGCAATGGCCACAAATCGTCAGCTACTTCTGCTTCGAGGGCATCTACATCAGCTCGAACATTATCCATAAGTGAGCGAAGAGTAACAGCAGAGTACTTCATATGTTCTTCCACACTTTCAAAGTCCTCTTTTTCTAGAGCTGAACTAAGCTTAGATACTTTAGTAAGCATCGAGTTAGTTAGCTCGGCAACTGTCTTGATATTATCTTTATCAAGATTAATCCCCATTTCTTCGAGACCTGCAACAGTAGCGGCAATATTTGCTAAATGGCGCATAGCTGATGGATAAATCGTTGTTTTTGCCATGTCAATTACCAATTTGGCTTCGACTTCTATCGAGAGAATATACTGCTCAGAATAGACTTCAAAACGACTTTCTAATTCTGTAGGAGAAAGAACTCCAGTTCTGCTAAATAGTTGCTCAATATATTCTTGTTTCAGAACGGGGAGAGCATCGGCAGTGGTCGGTAAATTGGCTAAGCCTCTTTCCTCGACAGCCATTTTGTGCCACTCGGCTGAGTAGCCATCTCCACCAAAAATTACGAAGCCGTGCTTTTGCATTACTTCTTTAACCACAGAAACCACTGCACTGCTTAACGAAGTTCCTTTGCTAGTTTCTCCTTCTAACAAGTCACCAACAAAAGTTAAAGAGTCAGCCAACATTGTGTTCAACACAATTAAAGGACCAGAAACAGACTGGCTGGAGCCTACTGCTCGAAATTCAAAGCGATTTCCCGTAAAGGCAAAAGGAGAAGTTCGATTGCGATCGCCTGCATCTTTTGCTAGAGGAGGTAAGGTGTTGACGCCAAAATCCATTTGTCCGCTGTGACTATAGCGATCACTTAACTCTCCACCTGCAATTTGATTGAATAATTCTTCTAATTGAGAACCTAAATACACTGACATGATCGCGGGAGGAGCTTCATTGGCACCTAAACGGTGATCGTTACTAGCATTTGCGATCGCAGCTCGCATTAAGGGACCATATTGATGTACTCCACGAATTACCGCAGCACAGAAAACTAAAAATTGCAGGTTTTCATGAGGAGAATCCCCTGGGTCAAGCAGATTACCTTGAGTTGCATTACCGACAGACCAGTTGACGTGTTTACCCGAGCCGTTGATACCAGCAAAAGGTTTTTCATGGAGCAGACAGACAAAACCATGTTTTTTAGCAGTCTGACGCAGTAAAGTCATAATCAGCTGCTGGTGGTCAGAAGCAACGTTAGCGGCTTCAAAAATCGGAGCAATTTCAAATTGACCAGGAGCCACCTCATTGTGTCTGGTCTTGGCAGGAATACCCAAGCGATACATTTTCTTTTCGACATCTTGCATGAAGACTTGAACCCGCTCAGGAATGGCGCCAAAGTAGTGATCGTCAAACTGCTGACCTTTGGCGGGGGGTTTACCAAACAAGGTTCTACCAGCCAGTAATAGGTCGGGACGACTATTAGCAAAGTGGGCATCTACCAGAAAATATTCTTGTTCGGCGCCACAGCTGGAATTGACAGGGGCAATGTCGCTGTACCCCAACAGTTTCAAGACTCTATTGGCGGCTTTATTCATAGCCGAAATAGACCTGAGTAAAGGAGTCTTTTTATCTAAAGCCTCACCTGTCCAAGAGACAAACACGGTGGGGATACAAAGAGTCATGCCATTATCAGTTTCCATCAAATATGCTGGACTAGTTACATCCCAAGCAGTATAGCCTCTGGCTTCAAAAGTAGAACGAATCCCTCCATTAGGGAAAGAAGAACCATCTGGTTCACCCTGTACCAACAACTTACCCGCAAATTCAGCGATCGCACTACCATCACTCTGGGTTGAAATAAAACCATCGTGCTTTTCTGCCGTGGCATTAGTCATGGGATAAAAGACGTGAGCATAATAAGATGCACCTTTAGAAATAGCCCAATCTTTCATCGCCGAGGCTACGGTATCCGCAATCGATACATCCAGTTGTTCCCCTGTTTCAATCGTTTTTTTTAGAGATTTGAAAACTGCTTTGGGCAAACACTGCTTCATCTTACTGAGGCTAAAAACGTCTGCTGCCCAAAGGTCTTCTAAACGCCCAGGAGCACCAACTGGAATTGGTTCACGGTCAGTTATTTGGTAGATTGCTTGAGTGCGAGATTCGTATCCCATGACAGTTATATTTTTTCGCAAATGTGTAATTAGTTCAACTGATAGTACTTGGTACTAATTATGTAAAATGTAAAATTGGATACAGATTAATCCCATTTTTACATAATGTAAATTTTTTAATCAACATAATTCTGGGATCTCAGGGAGAATGAAGCAAGAGGAGTGAGAGTAAGGTTAAGCTTTGTTTTAAATTTGTTCCCTAACGGAGCAAACCGAAGCGTAAGATGTCAAAATTTAAAGTTAACTGTAGTCGTTGCTACTAGTTGTGAGATTATTAGAAAAAGCGGCTTAAGATATAGCTTAAAAGTTAAGGCTGGTAATACTATTCAGCCCAGATTTAAATAAATTAACAAAAATTGCTGTTGGGAGAAATATAGGGAAGATGCGGGACGCTGTTACTAACTTAATTAAGAACTACGATATTGCAGGACGTTACCTAGATCGTAACGCCATGGATAGTCTCAAAGATTATTTTGCTTCTGGTAATGCCAGAGTGGCGGTGGCAACTATGGTTAGTGGCAACGCTGCCACAATTGTGAGAGATGCTGGCACCAAGCTGTTCGAGGAAGTTCCAGAATTAATCAGCCCAGGTGGAAATGCCTATACAACTCGTCGTTATTCAGCTTGTTTGCGGGATATGGACTATTACCTACGCTACGCTAGCTATGCTTTAGTAGCAGGCAGTATGGACGTACTAGACGAAAGGGTTTTGCAAGGATTACGAGAAACTTACAATTCTTTGGGAGTTCCGATCGGTCCTACAGTAGTAGGAATTCAAATCATGAAGGATATGCTTAAAGCAATGGCAGCCGACGCAGGAGTCGAAAGTACTAGTTTCATTGATGAGCCTTTTGAATATATGACTCGTCAACTGAGTGAAGTCTCAGTTTAAGATTTTAAATAGATAATTACATTGTACTTTCTGTAGCAAATCAGATGTTGACCAAGGGTTAATTCAAAATTGAGCCAAGCGATCGCTAAATAAACTTCAATCGTCCTCTCCAAACTACTAATTGTATTGTAGGACGATTTTTTAATTGATTGATTTTTCTCGGGAAGATTTTAAATCTTAGCTGAAATTTGTTCCTTGCTAGCTGGTCTCCATACTCGACTTCAGTCAAGCTACCATCTCTTCGATCCCGCAATGAAACAACAACCTGTACGGTAAACCACACTAAGAAAACTGTTGCCATAGGTAGCAAAGTTTAGCTAAATTAGCACTCGGATGGTGAGAGTGCTAATGTAACCAAGTGAACAATTTTCGTATCACCCTCAGCATTGCTCGACAGCGCAGTTTAACCAGCTTAGCCGAGGCGTAAGCCTAATCAGAGTTAAGTAATCCTGTGCGGCATAGCATGGTTGAATCAAAGCGTTAGCCGCGGATAGCGGTTGCATCAGCTGAAATCCCCCACCCTCGAAACCCAATCTTTAGTTATCTGGAGAATTTTGCATGGCAGCTATTAGCATTAACGTTACAACTGTAAAACCTTTAGGCGATCGCGTATTTATTAAGGTCAGTGCCAGTGAAGAAAAGACTGCTGGTGGAATCTTATTGCCTGATGCAGCGAAAGAAAAGCCACAAGTAGGCGAAGTTGTCGGTGTTGGTCCTGGTAAGCCCAAAGATGATGGCGGTCACACACCATTGGAAGTAAAAGTAGGCGATAAAGTTCTTTACTCTAAATACGCTGGGACTGATATTAAGTTAGGTGGTGAAGACTATGTCTTGCTATCGGAAAAAGATATTTTGGCCGCAGTTTCTTAAATTTGTCTTTGGAATCAGGTTTCAGAAAGTTAGCTCGGCTTTAATTACTGAATACTAACCCTGGCGAAAGCTCCACAACATCAAGAATTTAATCTATTCACTGTTCATCATTTCATTGAAGGCAAATTAGGTATATGGCTAAATCTATTATTTACAACGACGAGGCTCGTCGTGCGCTGGAAAAAGGAATTGACCTCTTAGCGGAAGCGGTTGCTGTTACCCTCGGACCCAAAGGACGTAATGTAGTTCTCGAAAAAAAATTTGGCGCGCCCCAAATTGTTAATGATGGGGTAACCATCGCCAAAGAAATTGAATTAGAAGATCACATAGAGAATACAGGCGTATCTTTGATTCGTCAAGCAGCTTCCAAGACTAACGATGTTGCTGGGGACGGAACAACTACAGCGACTGTCTTGGCTCATGCCATTGTTAAAGAAGGTTTACGTAACGTAGCCGCAGGGGCAAATCCGATTGCCATCAAGCGTGGTATCGATAAAGCAATTGAATTCCTCGTCGGTAAAATTCAAGAGCAGGCACAACCAGTTGGCGATTCCAAAGCAATCGCCCAAGTAGGAACTATCTCTGCGGGGAATGACGATGAAGTCGGAGACATGATTTCTCAGGCGATGGATAAGGTGGGCAAAGAAGGGGTAATTTCTTTAGAAGAAGGTAAGTCTATGACTACTGAACTAGAGATTACCGAAGGAATGCGTTTTGACAAAGGCTATATTTCCCCTTACTTCGTCACTGACACCGAACGCATGGAAGCAGCGTTAGAAGAGCCTCTAATTTTAATTACTGATAAAAAAATTAATCTTGTACAGGATTTAGTTCCTGTACTAGAGCAGGTAGCTCGTCAAGGTAAACCTTTAGTAATTATCGCCGAAGATATCGAAAAAGAAGCTTTGGCAACGTTAGTGGTCAACCGTCTCCGTGGCGTGTTAAATGTAGCAGCAATCAAGGCTCCTGGCTTTGGCGATCGCCGTAAAGCAATGCTAGAAGATATTGCCGTACTTACTGGCGGTCAGGTAATTTCTGAAGATGCAGGTCTAAAACTAGAGACTGCTACTGTTGAAATGCTCGGCACTGCACGTCGGATCGACATTACTAAAGATAGTACTACTATTGTTGCTGAAGGCAATGAGGCTGGAGTTAAAAGCCGTTGCGAGCAAATTCGTCGTCAAATAGAAGCTAGCGAATCTTCCTATGACCAAGAGAAGTTACAGGAACGTTTAGCTAAGCTTTCTGGTGGGGTAGCGGTCATCAAAGTTGGCGCAGCAACTGAGACTGAGATGAAAGATCGTAAATTACGTCTCGAAGATGCAATCAATGCGACCAAAGCTGCAGTAGAAGAAGGTATTGTTCCTGGAGGAGGTACTACCTTGGCTCACTTAGCTCCTGGCTTAGAAGAGTGGGCGAATAGCAACCTCAAAGACGAAGCATTGACTGGTGCTACGATTGTAGCCCGTGCTTTGACTGCTCCTTTGAAAAGAATTGCCGAAAACGCAGGTCAAAACGGAGCCGTAGTTGCCGAAAGAGTTAAAGAAAAAGACTTTAGCACTGGTTACAACGCTGCCAAAAACGAGTACGTCAATATGTTTGACGCTGGTATTGTTGATCCTGCCAAAGTAACTCGCTCAGCACTACAAAATGCTGCTTCGATCGCTGGCATGGTCTTGACTACAGAGTGTATTGTGGTTGACAAACCCGAAAAAGATAAAGGCGGCGCTGGCGGTGCTGGTGATTTTGATTATTAATTATTACCAAACATAGACTAGTTATTCTCACTAGCTATTCAGAATTAAAGACTGTCTCACATAATCAGTGAGATGGTCTTTTTTACTGGCTGACTGACTGTCATTTTCTAATTTCTCACCTATACTAATGAACTAAAACGAAGAGGGTGAGAAGTACTTGAAGAAGACGGTTTTTATTATTGCTTTACCTCGCTCGGGAACATCTTGGCTACAGGGAATGCTTGCCAACTTACCTGAGATTGCCACAGTACGCGAGACTCATTTAGTAGATAGGTATCTAAAGAATTTAGTTAAAGCTTGGAATAACGAACAGCAGCAATTGGCACCAGATGGGTTAAAGGCAATTTTAACTGAGACAGAATTTTATAATTGTGTTAAAAGCTTTAGCGATCGCGTCTTAGCTAAAATTCTGGAGTTTAACCCTGATGCTGAGATAATTCTGGAAAAAACCCCAGACAACTTGAATTTTGTTGGTCTACTCAACCGTTTATACCCCGAAGCCTATTTTATTCACCTAATCCGCGATCCCAGATCCGTTGTCGCTTCACATCTGGCACTAAAACAAGAAAAATGGGGCTGGATTGGTGCCCAGCAAAATCATTTTGATATTGCGCGAAAATGGGTTCGAGGGATGGAAAAACGCGATCGCGCTGCCGAATTACTCCAGTCAAGATTTCTGGAAGTGCGCTATGAGCAGATGAAACAAGATCAAAATGCAGTGTTGCAGAAAATCTGTAATTTTTTAGATCTTAACTATACCCACGAACAATTACAGGAACTTATCCCTCAAGTATCAGCAGCAGATCTAAATCTAACTAAGGCTGATTTTCCCTTACAGAATCCATTTTTTGATACCCGAGCTAATTTTTTCCGTCGTGGGGAAATTGATAGCTGGAAACAAGAATTAACCACTGAACAAATTATTGAGGTTGAAGCAGTCTGTATTAGGGCAATGACAACTCATAACTATCAACCACAGTATCTAGAGCTTAAAGCTTAGTTTGGTATTTTTAGCAAGTTAGCTGTGATGGCGATCATTCTAGAAGCCAGAGTCCGACAGGCTTGTTCGGCAAACAGCTTTAATGCTAGTAGTTTGAGTCTTAATGATTGAGACAATTCCCCTTAGATTTATTTGATAAAGAATTAAATCAATACCCTAATAATACTGAAGAATTCACTGTCAGCGATCGCTTTATGCAGCTTTTACGAATCAGGAAGATACAATCAACCTAAAAGCTGATTGTACCTACGCTCTTGAATTCATCTTTAAACCCCTGAAACTTTCATTAATTCCTTGACGGTGGAGCAATAATTTTGCATACCAAAGCTAGCAGGGGTGACGGGATTATGATAAACAAAATGACGATAGTCGAGAGAAAAACGACTCCAAGAATCCATTTGAATTCGGAAAATCTTGATAAAAATATTAGTTAGCCAGACATACAGCGGAATCCGCAGATAGACTTTTTTATTAAAGTAGTTAGTGATTTCGGCGATCGCACGATCTACAGAAATAGCAGGATTGCCCAACACTAAACAATCTACTTCTTGACTATTTGGTTCTTTTTGAGGGGCATAGTCGGGATATTCTACTAAATAACTGATAACTGCGGCTATATCCCTAGCGTGAATAAAATGAAAACTACCGTCGAGGCTAAACCAGCGAATCAAACTAATCCATTTGGTAACGTCGGTAATCCCTGCACTTAAGTGAGAATAAGGTTTGGTTTGGTCTCCACCAAAGACTAAAGTCGGAAAGACAGAAATAATTTTATCGGCGATCGCCTGTTTTGCCAGTTGGGAAAAACATTGATATTTGGTGCGAATATAATCATGACCAAACTGACTTGCAGGTAACAGTAGTCGATTGTTGCGATCTAAAATACTGGCAGTAGAAAAGTAAATCACCCGCTCGCAGATTTTAGGATTGAGGAGATTAATCAACGCCAAAGTTTTCACTACGTTAATATCATAAGTCTCTCCTTTACCACCCCAAGCTGTAGCTGCCAAAATCGCGACATTAATGTCTTTGAGCAGTAAATCGCTGTATTCTTCAATTCGAGACATGTCCCCCACCAGAAGATGAATCCCTGGACGAGCCTGATAATCGAACCTCAGCTTATCAGGATTTCTTACCAGTAGATATAATTCGTGATTGGTATTTTGAATCAGGGCTTCGGTCATATAGTGACCAATGCAACCACTCGCACCAGTAATAAAAATCCGTTTCATAGATCAAGTTTTGGGGAGAAATTCTAAGCTCAAGCTAGGTTTAATTCATAATTAGGGTACTTTACTATCCGTTTTTTGCAAAGAAATAGCTGTCCTTGCTGCAAGTTAAAGCTATAAAGTTCGAGTAGTTTTTATTTTTCCTAATCGCTAGTGAAAATGCGCCACATCACAAACAAGGTTACGCCTAAGTAACCACATACTGCCAACCAATCTAAGTCATTACTAGTAATCATGTTTAAGTAATATTTTTATAATTCATAGTTGATTATTATCCTATGTCTAGTGTCATCCAAGCCGCGATAATTGCAATCGGTGATCGAGATCGCATCGTATATTACTTATTTGCAATCATGCTAAACAAACAAAATGGATAAAATAGAGCTTACCTGTGATCGCAACTTTTTAGAAAACTACGCGATCGCTAATACTGATCTTAATGAACTAATGTAACATTTGAGTCTGCACATAAGTTCCTCACAATCTTTTTCTAGTTTTAAAAAAATAGTTAGATCGAAATAACAAGTATCAATCATGTTGTTTCTCTGCAATCCACAATCTACTCATCAGTAAAGATTGTGATTAGCTGACTTGTTATTCATTGCGAGCCATTCAATCGAGTTCAAGAGGAATGAAAAATGAGTTTGAAAAATTACCAGAAGGAAGTAGAGCATTTGGGAGAATCCCAGGGTGTTAAAGACCACGACCACGATCTAATTCACGATCTTAGTCGCAGACTAGACGCCTTATGGCGGTATGACCAATATATTGCCAATGCCGAGGGGTATGAGTCGGTGCAAGCCTTTTGGAGAAAGGTGAAAGAACAAGAGAAGAAAAACATAGTGGAGTTAAAGAAACTAGTCTCGGAACATATCAGGCTCGGTGATTTTTAAAGCATTATTTTTGAGATAGTCAGGAGAAATATCATGACAACACTACTTGCTGAGAAGATTGAAGGTTTAAAGACCAAGATGAGGGGTCATGTGGTGCTTCCTGAAGATGGAAATTATGATGAAGTTCGCCAAATCTGGAATGGAATGGTCGATCGACATCCCGCTGTTATTGTGCAGTGTGCTGATGCTGATGACGTTACTCGGACAATTTCCTTGGCGCGTGAAACTGGTATGGAAATATCAATTCGGGGTGCTGGGCATAATATCGCAGGGAATGCTATTTGCGATCGCGGCGTGACGATCGATCTTTCAACCATGACTAATGTGCGCGTTGATGCTGAGAAAAGGCGTGCATATGTCGAACCAGGTGCGACACTTGCTGATTTTGATAAAGTGGCACAAGCACAGGGGTTAGCTACTCCAGTAGGAATTAATTCAACGACTGGTATCGCAGGTCTTACTCTAGGTGGTGGTTTTGGTTGGTTGACTCGTAAGTATGGCATGACGGTAGACAACCTAGTTTCTGCCGAAATGGTAACAGCAGCAGGGAATAAGCTACGAGTAAGCGAAAACGAACACCGAGAACTTTTCTGGGCGATTCGAGGTGGTGGAGGTAACTTTGGCGTAATAACCGAGTTTGAATTCGAGCTTCATCCTGTGGGTCCTGAAATATTGGCTGGTTTAATCGTTTTTCCCTTTCACCAAGCCAAGCAGGTGCTGACAGAGTATCGGAAATTTGTTGAATCAGTACCTGAGGAACTTAATGTTTGGGTGGTACTACGCCAGGCTCCAGCACTGCCTTTTCTACCTGAGAATGTGCATGGTCAGAAGGTAGTTATAATGCCTGTATTTTATGCAGGCGATATTGCCGAGCATAAAAAGCTAATTAAACCTCTGCACAGTTTTGGCGACGCCTATGGCGACAACATCGGTGTTAAGCCATACGTAGAATGGCAGCAAGCATTCGATCCTTTGCTGACACCTGGTGCGAGGAACTACTGGAAAACTCATAATTTTACTGAGTTAAGCGATCAAGCATTAGATACACTTATCAAATTTGGAGGCAAGCTACCCACATCACAGTGCGAAATCTTCATCGGATTAATTGCTGGGGCATCCAACCGCGTTTCGCCAGATGCCATGGCATACTTCCATCGAGATGCCAGATTTGTGCTTAATGTCCACGGGCGATGGGATGAAGCAACGCAAGATAAGATCTGTATTGCCTGGGCACGTGAGTTTTTCGAAGCTTCTGCGCCTTATGCATCCGCTGGTGCCTATGTAAACTTCATGACTGAAGAAGAAAGTGATCGCGTTGCAGCAGTTTACGGCTCTAACTACGAGCGTTTGGTACAGATTAAGAATCAGTACGATCCTGAGAATATTTTCCATCTAAACCAGAACATCAAACCATAAGCTGGCTTTCTTACGAGCAAGAAAATTAGACAATCATTAATAAGCTAGAAGGCAAAGATAAACTTGTACAGAAAGGCGATCGCGATCGCACTACAAGTCAATGACTCATTGTAGTTTTGGATAAACTACATGTTGTTTATTATCAATGACAAGCTTCAACAATTCAGACCTTAATCATTGTCTATCAGTTCAGCCGAGAACAAGCCGTTCTGCTACCAGCAAAGTAACTCAGGAATTAACTGAAGAATTATTAGCTTTGGTTAATGATGATAGTAATAAAGCGATGGGAATAATCAAGCAAATTATGTACTATAACCCTGATCGTTCCCTCAATTGGTACTGCAAACAGGCGATCAAAAAATTAAACTCGCAGCTTTACCATACAGTTTAAAGCTTATGGTGGGCAATACAAAGTTATATTTAATCGCATAGTTGATCTTCATTGCCCACCCTACAGTTATTCTTTATCTTATTTGTTGACTGTTGACTGTTGACTGTTGACTGTTCAAAGCTCATATCGCTCTTGCAACTTTAACAACTGCTCACAAGCCCATTCCGCATTATCTGCCAACTCCGCAAA
The DNA here is from genome assembly GCA_039179675.1 of Cyanobacteria bacterium P01_G01_bin.67. GTDB lineage: Bacteria > Cyanobacteriota > Cyanobacteriia > Cyanobacteriales > Xenococcaceae > Waterburya. The sequence continues at coordinate 1,475 of JBCDEP010000036.1, read as the reverse complement.
GGTTAAAAACCGCATCAACTCTTTACGTAATAAATTTTTCTCAACTGACCAAGTTGACCGATCTAAGGTGGGAGGGACAACCAGCATATCGAACAAGGTAGCTTGATGTTTATCGGGATGAGGACGCAAGATTCTACCCCTACGTTGAATAAATTGACGAGGATTACTACTGCTGGCAAGAATCACAGCGGTTTTGATTGCAGGAATATCGATGCCTTCGTCTAAACAGCGGATTGCTACTAGTCCTTGAAGTTCTCCCGACTCAAACTGGCGGCGCAAACGTTCTCTATCGGCTAAAGAATTATCAGTAGTATAAGTATTAATGCGATAACCCAACTCTTTACCTAGTAAATGAGCGATCGCATCTATTTGACGTGTTTGCTCATCTAGATAGCCATCACCACAGTAAAAAAGTGTATGACTGGTACTAATTCTCGATGCCATTAATTTTCGCAGACATGTCAGTTTATTGGCGGCGGTAGCAACTAAACGCGATCGCTTGGTAAGTAATGCCGTCAAGTTCTCATTGTTGTGCCAACTAGGATTTTTCTGCATACTCCAGCCAATACGCTTGGTTAAACGGGCATATTCAAGGGCTTCTGTGGCTGTTAATTCCACTAGGACTGGATAGTATAAGTAGTGAACCAAAGCTCCTTGTTTAATAGCATCAGCTAGAGTAAATTCTGGTTGGATAATCTTGCCAAAGTAGTTAAGTACGGCTTCTGTTCCTAATTCATCGTATTGTCTTTCGGGAGTAGCAGTTAATCCTAAACGCAAACCAATGTTGCGAGGTAAGGCTGATTCTAAACGAGTCGAACCTAAGTTATGCGCTTCATCACCGACAATTAATGTCTTGGCAGGAAAGTATTTGAGTTGTGATTGAAATCCTGCGCTGATTAGGGTGGAGTTGGTCGTAATTATGGTACAGACGGAGGAAGCTGATTGAGTTAAATTGTAAAGCTGGTTGGATAGTTCTCCTTGCCAAGTATCTACTCTTGTCATCGCGATCAGTGGCTGAAGATTAAACTTGTGGCATTCTCTTGCCCATTGCACGACTAAATGCCGAGAGGGACAGACGATCAATAAAACTCTTAATCCGATCTGTTGATAAAGCTCCAAAGCGATCGCCAAGGCAATAATGGTTTTCCCACTACCTGTAGCCATCTTTAAAGTTCCTCGACCCCGATTTTCTAGCCAGTTGGCTACTGCCTGATGCTGATAGCTTCTGAGGCTTAAATTGTCTGGAAAAGTGGGAATTCCTGGATCTTGATATCGATAACCTGAACGACTTTCTTTTAGTTGCTTTGTTTGATGTCCCTGGCGATATACAGCAGCTATCTGCTGCCAGTTGATCTGATTCACCTTGGCAATAATTAATGATAAATATCAATTATAAGCCAATAGTTTATGTCTCAAAATAGCTAATTTACGATCTGGCTAATAATTATGTTTTAAATAAAAATATTTTGTATTAG
>JBCDEP010000160.1:0-14673 GCA_039179675.1 Cyanobacteria bacterium P01_G01_bin.67 | reverse complement strand
AACACCACCCCAAGCCAGCATGGTGCTACTGAATGACATGGGCTGAATAAATTTGATGTGGTCTCCTGCATCGAAGTAGCCCCCTGTGAGGTCACGACCGACATCGCTACCGTCTTTGGTGGTGGAATCTTGTCGCCATTCAAGACGATTATCTGGACCCAAGGCCCCTGAGCGATTGGCTTCAAAGAAGAGGAAGTTTTTCTGTAGCGCTTCCCCGTAGGAGAATTGTCCGTTTTGACCTACTGATTGGGCTTGGGTTTCGGGTATATTTACTGGTGCGTCTGGTTCTGGGATTACCTGTTCATTACCCTCTGAATTACTGTTGGTTGCAGGAATAGCCTCTGACTCCAATTCAGCATCGTCTGAGTTACTGTTGGTTGCAGGAGCAGACTCTGACTCTACTTCGACAGTTTTAATGGCATCACCAAATTGTGGTTCTGATGCCTGCTGTCCATTATCATCAACAATAAAAACAGATTGAATTGTCGATCCTTCAGATAAGCTTGCCTGATCGTTTTGACCGCTAATAGTATAGCTGCCGTTACCATTGTCAACTAGATCTACGCCATAGGCGGCGCTGATTTCATAAGGAAGACTAAAATCTAATTTCCAGTCATTAACATCAGATTCTGCGGATAAGTTTACCTCTACTTTATAGCCTTGATCCCAGTCTTCAGTGATTGAAGATGAAGTCATCAATGGACTAGTTTCAGCCATTACTTCAGACTCCTCAACCACCATAGAATCATTGCCTAAAGGCTCCATAGCCTCTTCCATCTCTGGTTCCATAGCTTCCAGCTCTGCGGCTAGAGGTTCGGAAACAACTTCTATCTCTTCCATTTCCATCTCTTCCATTGAGATATCTGTCTGACCAAATACGGGTAAAGAAGCATCGCCATCCAATCGATCAACAATAAAGACAGCTTTGATAGATTGTCCCTGTTCTAGGCTTGCCTGATCGTTTTGACCGCTAAGACTATAGCTGTTGTTGCCGTTATCAGTCAGGTCTACTCCATAGACTTCTCTAACTTGGTGGGGAAAATCGAAATCTAGCAGCCAGTCACTGACATCAGACTCTGCGGTTAAGTCTATTTCTATTTTGTATCCATTTTCCCAAACATCGGAAATAAGAGCGTTTGTTAGCAGTTGTGATTGATTAGTAGCCATGTTTAGTAACTTTTAAAGGTAATGTATTAAGCCAAAGTCGATGTGATTGAAAAAGATTTATCTTTGGTAATCGACTGTTTACGAGTTAGTTGATTAACTTAATTACCTTTATAAAAGCTTTACAATTTCTTTACAGTGACTTCATACAACTGGAGTCAAGATTTAGATCACAAAGTTTTGTAACTTGAATCCCGCAGGAGATCGATTGTCAGCTAGCCAGACCGTATTTAAGCTTTAGGAGATTGTTAAGTCAGCTATCTATTCCTGCAATAAGTTTGGTTTTAATCTGAGAGTAGTAGATGTAATATTTAGAGATAATTATTTAATTTTGTTTTAAAGCAAATAAAGCTCAAGCCAAACTGAGAACATCCATCTTTATAATCAGCAAATATTCAATCCAAAATTATTAATACCTATTTTTATAGATACATAGCCAATGAATACCAACTTGAACGAGTATCTGACTGAGCAGATTCTGAGAAAATTTCTCAAAGTTTATCGATTTGCCAAGTTGTTTCCTCGTCTAATCCGTAAAGCGATCGCCAAGCCCAGGTATATTGGACTATGTTTATGGGCTTATAAACAACTATGGTGGGTTGATAGCCGTCTCAAAGAAATGGCGCTAACTGCTTTAAAGACTAATGCTGAAAATCAGCCTGATGTCTGGACTTCAGAATTTAAACAAGCTACTAGACAAAGAGCAGTGGCGATCGCCTGGACTGCCAAAATTCATCCCCTGAGACCTAAATGTTTACACCGCTCATTAGTTTTACATCAGTGGCTAAAGGAACAAGGCATTAATGCCCAGTTGGAAATCGGCTGGGGGAACAATATTGGTCATGCTTGGGTTACTTATGAGGGAATGGTGCTTAATGACCGCGCAGATATCGCTCAAATAACCCCTCGTTTGCTCAAAGCCCAAGAGAAAGCTAGTGGTTCACTCAGCTAGTTAACTGATGTTACGCACTGATGTATCTGGGAATAGGGAATAGGGAATAGGGAATAGGGAACGGGGGAAAACAGCCGATCGCTCTTTTTTTATACTTTGTTCAAACTTTTGATTTCTCGTTACTTTGCCTAAAGTTAGTAACTAATACAGGTTGTAAGCCGTGTTTAGATCCTAGAGAGAATCGCTTAAGAAAGTAATTCTGTCACCTAGACTACCGAATTATCCTTAAAATAAGAATGTAGAAGAAAACAATAAAATCTGTTGGTCGCCTTGACGAATTATAAGAACAATTATCAAAAATTATGGATTTAATTGCACTTGAAAGTTTATTAGACAACACTTCCTTTGCAGTGCTGCTAGTTACGATGCTGATTTATTGGGGAGGAGCTGCTTTTCCTAACCTGCCTTATCTCGCTACCCTAGGAACCACGGGGATGGCAGTAGCTAACCTTTGTATGGCAACCTTACTTGGTTCTCGCTGGATCGAGGCTGGTTACTTCCCTCTTAGTAATCTTTATGAGTCTTTGTTCTTTCTCGCCTGGGGTGTCACCGCAATTCACTTCGTTGCTGAAAGAATGAGCCGTAGTCGTCTGGTGGGAGTAGTTACTAGCCCTGTAGCGATGGGAATTACCGCCTTTGCTGCTCTTAGCTTACCCTTGGAAATGCAGGAGTCTGCGCCTTTGGTTCCCGCATTAAAATCTAACTGGTTGATGATGCATGTCAGCGTCATGATGCTCAGTTATTCTACTCTAATGGTAGGTAGTGCGATCGCCATTGGCTTTTTGATTGTGACTCGGGGACAAAAAGTAGAGTTGAAAGGAAGTTCGGTGGGGACAGGTAGTTTTCGCGATCGCATTAAGCAAAAAACGACTAAAATTGAGACCAATGATAGTCTTTACCCTAGCAGTAGCAACACCGCAGTTTTAGAATTACCTCAAACAAAGACTGTGACTCTCTCTCCTGAAAAGTTGAGTCTGGCGGATACTTTAGATAACATTAGCTATCGCGTTATTGGGTTAGGATTTCCTCTCTTAACTATCGGGATTATTGCTGGAGGGGTCTGGGCAAATGAAGCCTGGGGTTCCTATTGGAGTTGGGATCCCAAAGAAACTTGGGCATTTATTACCTGGTTAGTATTTGCGGCATATCTTCACGCCAGAATCACTCGCGGTTGGCAGGGTAGAAAGCCTGCTATCTTAGCAGCAGTCGGTTTTGTCGTCGTCTGGGTATGCTATTTAGGGGTGAATTTACTTGGTCAAGGCTTACACTCCTATGGTTGGTTTTTATAGTTGTTCCAATTAAATTCTGCGTTCTACAAGTTATCTTCTTAGGGAATGGGGAATAGGGAACAGGGAACAGCTAAAAGCACAACAACTTGTAGTTTTTAATGTCTAAGAAATTGCCGTGGAAAACTGAGTTTACTTGACTAAAAACGGCTGGAAAGGCTACACAAAATAATTAGTTTAGGGGTGGAATTGCTTCCACCCTTATTTATTAACTTAAGCCTTCAGTTAACTGTTGTTTGGCAGTGGCTAAAGCTTCATCTAGCTTACTAGCATCTCTACCGCCAGCTTGAGCTAGATTTGGTCTACCACCGCCGCCACCGCCGCAGATTTTGGCAATACCGCCGATAAATTTACCTGCCTGTAGTTTTTTCTCCTTAATTACCTTGGGGCTAAAAGCGGCCACAAGACTAACTTTTCCTGCCGAGGGAATGGACGCTACTACCACAGCAGCTTCTCCCAATTTTTGCTGTAGTCTTTCCCCCGCAGACTGCAAAGATTTGGCATCCATTTCCCCCATATTTGCCACTAGAATTTTATACTCACCCACAGTTTCAGCTTGGGATAATAAACTATCAGATTTAGCCAATGCTAGCTCTTGTTTAGCTGCTTCAAGTTCTTTCTGAGTGGCTTTAAGTTCTGCTTGCAAACTAGTAACGCGATCGCTAATTTCTTCGGGCTTAACTTTAAAAGTACTGCTTAATTCCTTAACTACCTTATCCCGCAGGTTTAGGTAATCTAAGATCGCTGCCCCTGCTACCGCCTCGATTCTTCTTACTCCTGAAGAAATGCCAGTTTCAGAAATAATTTTAAACACGCCAATTTCAGCGGTGTTATGGACATGAGTTCCGCCACAAAGTTCCATCGAAACTCCTGGAAAATCAATTACCCTGACATCATCAGCATATTTTTCGCCAAACATGGCAGTGGCACCTTTAGATTTGGCTTGTTCCAATGGCATCACGTTAACATCAGCTTCGTGGGCTTCAGAGATCCAGGTGTTAACTAATTCTTCTACCTGCTGCACATCATCGGCAGTTAAGGCGCGAGGAGAATTAAAGTCAAACCGTAGACGATCAAAGTTAACCAACGAACCAGCTTGAGATACTGACTCATCAACAACTTTCTTTAATGCTGCCTGTAACAAATGGGTGGCAGTATGGTTTGCCTGCACTCTTCGACGACAAGCGCGGTCTATAGTTGCGTTGACCACATCTCCTACTTTTACTGTACCGCGATCAACCTTGCCTTGATGGACAAAGATATTACCTTCTTTCTGGACATCCTCAATCCGAATCAGGACATCATCTCCCGAGAGAAATCCGCGATCGCCAATTTGTCCCCCAGACTCGCCATAAAAAGGTGTTTGATCTAAAACTATCTGGACAGTATCACCAGCAGTTGCGCTGTTAGCGGTTCGGGAACTTCCCTGATCCGCAATAACCACGATACCCATTACCTGAGATTGAGCTATCAGTTCGGTATAGCCTAAAAAATCAGTTTCATTACTTTGTTTGACGATTTCACCCAGAGCATTTTTAGCAGTTAAGTCGATTGATTCAAGATCCTTACTACCTAATTCTTGGTGGATCTGCATTTCCTGGTCAAATCCTGCTACATCTACTTTCAAACCCTGTTCTTCAGCGATTTCTTGCGTTAATTCCAAAGGAAAGCCATAGGTCGCATATAGTTCAAAAGCGTCTTTCCCAGAAATGTGTTTCGACCCCAAGTTAGCTGCATCAGCGATAATCTCTGCAAGTAACTTCTCTCCTCGGTCTAAAGTTTTGAGGAATTGTGACTCTTCTCGTTCTAATTGACCTTGAATAAAGTCTTTTCTTTCCTCGACATTAGGATAAGCTGATTTAGATAAAGCGGTCGCAGTTTTCGCAACCTGATTGATAAAATTGCCTGCAATACCAATTGAGCGCCCTTTACGCACTACCCGACGAATCAAACGACGCAGGATATAACCTCTCCCTGTATTTTTTCCCGTCACGCCGTCCGCAATCATATGAACTACCGCCCGTACATGATCGCCAATTACCTTCAGAGAAGTTTTGGTATTCTCATCAGCTTCTTTGTAATCGATTCCAGCCAGATCCGCAGCAGTTTTGATAATGGGAAAAATTAAATCAGTTTCATAATTATTTGGTACTTGTTGCAGGATTTGTGCCATCCTCTCCAAACCCAAACCTGTATCAATATTCTTATTTTCTAAGGGGGCGCGATTTCCAGCTGCATCCTGGTTATATTGCATAAATACCAAGTTATAAAACTCGATAAATCGGCTGTCATCCTCCAGATCGATCTGGTCATCACCTAACTCGGGATGAAAATCATAATATAACTCTGAACAAGGACCACAAGGACCAGTAGCACCCGAGTTCCAAAAGTTATCTTTCTCCCCCATGCGTTGAATGCGATGTTCAGGGATACCGATCTTGTCTCGCCAAATCGCAAAAGCTTCGTCATCCTCCTTAAACACACTCGGCACAATTCTCTCTGCTGGTAATTTATATACCTGTGTTGAAAGTTCCCACGCCCATTCTATAGCCTGTTCTTTAAAGTAATCGCCAAAGCTAAAGTTCCCCAACATTTCAAAGAAAGTATGATGTCTTGCGGTACGCCCCACATTCTCAATATCATTGGTGCGAATACACTTTTGCGAAGTTGTAGCGCGGAGTTGGGGTGCTTTGCGCTGTCCCAGAAATATGGGCTTAAACGGCAGCATCCCCGCAATGGTCAGCATCACAGTCGGATCTTCTGGAATTAACGATGCGCTGGGTAATATTTTGTGTTGTTTAGCTTCGTAGAACTTTAAGAACTGGTCGCGGATTTCGCTACCGCTTAGGTGTGGGAGTTCAGCCATAGTAGTTTGTGAAATGCAGTTGGTGTATTTATTCATTTTTGCATTTTTAGGCGTGGATTGAATCTCATCCTCAATCGCTAATTTAACCTTTAAGAATTATAGTTGAAATACAAAATAGATGATTATTGATGATTAATTTAAATAAAGTACTAAGCTCACTAATTATTTTTCCTTTAATAGTTACTAGTAATTGGAATATTAAGACTTGGGCAGCGGAGTATAAAACTGCTGAGTCAGAATTTTTAATCTGGAAAATCGCTCCTCAAGCTGAAAGCACCTACAGCGTTTATATTTTGGGTTCATATCATGTGGATAAAAATTGTAAAACCAAGCCTGGTGCTTTTGAATTCACTTTGAATTCGGCTAATTTTTGGTATGCATTCAATAAAGCAAAAACGATATATTTTGAGATAGAACATCTTAAAAATACGACTGAATTGTCAAGAAAATCTCAACTATATACTCGTGAGTTAATTAATAAATATGGAACAGCTTCATCTCCAAGTGAGAGTTTAAAAGGAATTTTAGATGCCCATAACTACACAGTTTTACAAGAAAAAGCCGCAGCCATGAATTTTCCGCTGGAGAATTATGCTCATCAAAAGCCTTGGGTATTTCTGCATGCTTATGAATCTTTTCAGTTACGCCAAACAGAATATAAATCTCAATGTGGTTTAGATAATATTATTGAATTATTAGCTCAAATAGTCCAAAAAGATACCGAAGGATTAGAAAGTCTTGATTATCAAATCAATCAATATATTGATTCTTTACTTAAAATAAATCCTGATAAAATTCGCCAAACTCTCTTGGAAATCGTTAATGTTGAATCTACAGATAAATTGCTTGATAAGTATATTCAAGAAATTGAGTTTTTGATTAATACGGTTAATGCTGGAGACTCACAAGCATTAGCATCATACATTAATGATTGGTGTGCTGAAGATACAGCCAGATGCGAATCCTTATTATATGCCCGCAATCGACACTGGCTGCCAAAAATTGAGCAATCATTACAGCAAAATCAAGATAGTTTAGTAGTAGTGGGTGCAGGACATTTGGTGGGTGAGCAAAGTTTAATTCAACTGCTGAAGCAAAAAGGATATCGAGTCAAAAGACTATACAACGGTTTGGAATTAACTGAAGAATGATGGCAATTGTTCTTGTTAATGTTGAGCGCGATCGCACGATCCATAATATTTACCGTAGGGGCGAACTGCTGTTCGCCCCTACAAGATGTATCGATGGAAAAGATTACCATTTAGAAGGGTTATCAGGATGCAATTGGTCTTGATACCAAGATGATGGATTGTTAATAATATATTCCCTAATTCGATTTAACGATATTTCATTACGGATAATGTGTTCGTAATAATTACGTTGCCAGACGGGTATTCCTGGGGCATTGCGAATTTGGTTGATATTTTTGGTTACGGCAGATTTAAATCCCGCCATAATTGATGACAGCGATCGCGGTTTCATTGATGGATGTGTTTGTATTGCCGATGATGGTAGAGGCGAACGGCTGTTCGCCCCTACGATATTAATGATGACAATGCCATGAAAATGATTGGGCATTACAACATATTTGTCTAATTTAATATCTGGTCTGATGACAGATGATTTAAGCCATTCATTTTTGACAATTTCACCATATTGGTTCAACTGCATTACGCCATCAACAATTTCACCAAACAAACATTGTCTTTCGTAACAACATATAGTGACAAAATAATATCCTGGTTGAGAATAATCATATCCTCTTAATCTAATCGATCGCCGATGATGCTTTGCTCGGTCATATTTCATAGGATTAATATGCCCAAATGCGATCGCATTAACAACAATATTGGTAGTAGGGGCGAACAGCCATTCGCCCCTACGAGATTTATCGGTTAAGGTTCAATGTTTTTACGATGCTCGTCCCACATGAATATCCCGAACCCTAACGGGAACGCAGGCATGAGTCATCTGGGCAATCTGCATCGGTTCTCCTTTGCCGCACATATTCGTACCGCACTGAACTAGTTCTGATTCACCACCCAAGGCATCAATACTATTCCAGAAGTCAGTGGTCATGCTGTGGTAAGTAACGTTTTTCAGCATTCCTGTAATCTTGCCATTTTTAACCTGCCAAAAAGCATCTCCACCAAACTGGAAATTACGTCGTTGCTGGTCAATAGAATAGCTACCAATGCCGTCAATCAGAATACCATCTTCAGTATCAGCAATCATTTCTTCTAGAGTGGCAGTATGACTGTCACCTGGCTTTCCAGGTTCTAAGCCAAGGTTAGGAATCCGAACCATTGGCGTACTCGACCAACTATCAGCAAAGGCACTGCCGTTACTGCTTCCTCTCCCTAAACGATGAGCTGTTTCCCGATCTGTTAGGTAATCATTCAGCATGCCGTCTTTAACCACATACCAGCGTTGTGCAGGCACTCCCTCATCGTCGTAAGCCATCGTACTCCGTCCGTGGGGTTGGGTGCGATCAGCAACGAGATTGACCCAGGGTGCTGCATACTGTAGTTGATGCAGCTTCTCGGTTGTGGCAAAGCTAGTTCCTGCAAAGTTGGCTTCGTAGCCATATACTCGATCTAGTTCAGTGGGGTGTCCTACAGATTCATGGATGGTCAGAAATAAATTGCTGGGTTTTAAAATTAGAGTAGTTTTACCCTCGCCAGTAAATTCAGGAGCATAGACTTTCTCAATGGCTTCGTGTGCTACCCGTTCAATATTACCTAGTAAGTCTGCACTATCAATGTGTTCATAACCAATATTTAGCGGTGGACGTTCATAACTTCTGCCTTTAGCGTCTCCATTGGCGATCGCCGTACAGCCCATCCCAGGATAACTACGATAAATAGTTTGTTCAATAACTGAACCTATAGTTGAGGCAAATATTTTGTCTTCCTTGGTAAAACTGAGAAATGAAAAGGCTTTTTTAATTCCCTGGTCGCCATAGCTCAGAAATTGTTCGTTGATCTTGAGCAGTAACTCGGCTTTTTCTTGAATCGGTACCTCAAAAGGATCGATCTGAATTGGTGTTTGGTAGCGGTCTTGATAAGCAGCTACTGGAACCAGTTTTACAGGCTCTTGCTGGGTAAGTCTGCTACCTTTGGCGGTTTCGACGGCTAAATTAACGATTCTGGTAATTTCATCTGGAGTAATTTGATGAGAAGCGACAAAACCCCAGGCACCATCAAGTAGAACCCGCACCCCAAAACCAGAACTCTCATTATCAGCTAAGCGGTTCAAAGAGCGATCGCGTGCCGATAAGCTTTGTTTACGATAATTACAAATGCGAATATCGCCGTATTCACAACCAGCCTGACGGATGAGATCTACTGCTAAGTTAGCTAATTCTTTCGTATTTGGTTGAACAGGAGCTTGTACCATAAGGGCTTAAATCGAGGAAAGTGTTGATACTAGACATACTGTAAACAATAGCTAAATATACTCTGCTGTCACAACTTCTGCTGCCTAAATTTCTGCTAACAAGAGCGATTGAAAGTAAAGTGTATTTAAAGACAATTTAAATACACTCTGTAAGCTAGTTTAACTTTAGTCATGTACTAAGGGGAATCTGTATAGAAGTTTATTAGCAACATTTCATTAGTTTCTCAGAATCTCTTGGGAAACTGAGAAGAGTTCATTAAGCAATATAAAAAAATATTTGGTTCAATAACAAAGATTGTTTCCAATTAACATAGTAGCTCAATACGGTATTTTATCTGCCTCTGTCTGCGTCTGCTAAATGAATAACAACTGATAATTAGGATTACAAGTAATTTTCTCAATTGAGTGTGTAAAAAACTACATTAAGTTGAAATTATTTGTACGTAGTGTTCTAATAGTGCCTGAATCTGGCAAATGTTAACGACAACTATAGCAAATTTCTTGTAATTAGATAAAACTATTACATCAATATTAAAAAAATTAGCAGTAATCTCTATTAACTTGTGCGGAAAATATTAGACACGGCATCATTAAAAGTAAGATTAACTCTCGGAGTCGCGACTGTGGCGGCTTTGGGAATAGGTGGTCTAGCGGCATGGACAAGTATGCAAATGCAGAACATTTTAGTTTCCAGTCATAAGGAAAATCTCAAGTATATTGCCGAACGTTTTCCCCGAGATCTTGAAATTTATAGTGAAATGGTTCCCCTACAACAGGGCGCGCAGCGGGCGATTAATAGCCTTTCTGAGCCTGCAAGATTAATTTGGATTAAGAACTCTCAGGGTGAAATAGTCGCAAAATCACCAACCCTTAATCGAGCCGAAATAGGCAATAAGCTGTTAGCAGTTGATAATGTTCCTTTGATTCCCCAAGTAAAAGATTTAAATGGTACTTACTGGTTGATGTGTGCTACGCCATTAAAGATCAAAAATGACGAACTAGCGCAACTATATCTGGCGCACAACATTACAGGGGATCAGATGCTGTTCTGGAAATTGATTCGGAGTTTGGGAATCTCCACCATCATTGCGATCGCTGCGATGACCACTATTATTGCGGTATATATTCATCGTTCAATGCAGCCTTTAAAACGAATTAGTCAGCTCACCTCAGACATCTCAGCAGATAAGTTAGATCAAGCACATATAAGTTTAGAACAAGCACCGACAGAGGTAAAGGAATTAGCAGAGTCTTTCGACCAAACTTTAGCAAGATTATCGGAAGCCTGGGAACACCAACGGGAATTACTCAGTAATGTATCTCATGAACTCCGAACTCCCTTAACCATTATTTCTGGCTATATTCAAAGTATCATACGTCGAGGAGAGAACCTCTCGGAAATGCAAAAAGAAGCCTTGACTATTGCTTCAGAGGAAGCAGATCGCACAGTGCAACTCCTACAGGATTTACTAGATTTAGCGCGCTTGGATAGTGGCAGCATGCAGTTTCAGAACGAAACTATTCTGTTAAATGATTTAATCCAAGAGGTAGCAGCTATGGCACAGCAATATAGCCAACGGAAGATCAATTTCAAGGTAGCGCAAGATTTAGTTTCAATTAAAGCTGATAGCAATCGTTTAAAGCAAGTATTATTAAATTTAATTGACAACGCAGTAAAATATTCCGAACCAGATACTCCCATCGCCGTTAGGTTGAACACAGAAAATAGTCGAGCTGTAATTCAAGTCTGCGATCGCGGTTTAGGCATTCCTCTACAGCAGCAAGGACGCATTTTTGAACGTTTTTTTCGGGTAGATGAGGCTCGTAATCGTGCAGGAGGAACAGGATTAGGTTTGTCAATAGTTAAGACTTTGGTAGAAGGGATGGGAGGAAATATTACTCTGCGTTCTGAACTCAATCAAGGCAGTACCTTCACAATTTGTTTTCCTTTGTCAATGTGACTATAGTCGTTCTAATTAATTACCTATTACCGTCTTACGTGGTTCTAAATGGCTGGGAGCCCAGCCATTTAGAACCACGCGCTATTCCCTAAAAAAAGATAGCTTATGGGATACGGAAGTTAATTAGGTTGAAGACCATACCTTTACTTACCAATGCCTAAAATTCTACTTATAAGCAGAATCACTTTTTGCCGCCATAATAAAGTCATTGTGATGAAGACCATTAATAGCGTGAGTCCACCAGGTAACGGTCACTTTTCCCCATTCAGTTAATAAAGCGGGATGATGTCCTTCAGTTTCTGCCATTTTGCCAATTGAATTAGTAAAAGCTAAGGCGCTTTGGAAATCAGGAAATTGATAAACTCGTTGTAGATGCAATTCGCCATTTTCAGTAATGAGATCCCAGTCGGGTATTTGAGTTTGATACTGGTTGACTTCCTCTTTAGTTGCTGCTGGTAAGCTACCAGTGCAGGGAACACATTTTTGCTGGAGTAATTCTGTCATGGTTTCTCAGTGTTGCGTAAATTTGCTTGAATATTTGGCTCAGACTTAAGATTTTTTGCCCACTTCTTAGGCTGGAGTTGCTACGGGCGATCGCTCTATTTCTCCTTCACAGTAACCCAGGTCATACATACTGGCGGCTTGCGGATCATGTTCTGGAGCTTGTTTGGGTTTTCCTGCCCAGGCGTCTGCTTTACCGCGATCAATCCAATCTTCGTCACTCATGAAAGCTAAAGCTGCGTTATTCATCGATTGGCTCTCCATTGTTGAATTAAAAATATTTATCAAATATTTACTCGAAGAACATCTTCACTACTAAACCTCAAGACATAAGTACAAGACCTAAATATTTGGATTTTGATTATTAGCCATAGAAATATCCCAAATTCAGTCTCGACGTTTCCTAATGTCACCTCCACTAACTACATGAGGCTTCATTCTCAGACCAAGATCTTAATTCTGCCAGAGTGAGGTCTACTTCTTCTGTTTTAGCAGTTTATTGATTTATCGCAGGTTGTTTGTAAATAATCGATAAAAAACACCGCTCTTAATTCACGCTAACAGATGTTGATTTTTAAGAAAAAAACTCAACAAATTCCTCGATGCAACCTCGATGAAGTTAAACGTTATTATCCAAAATATTATTGATGTAATATCTGTAGTTTAGACTAACGAAAAAATGCGATCGCCTTTTAGATCATTAGCTTGATGACAGGTAGAATAGGGTAATAGGTGTTTCATCATCGGAAAAAAATCATCAATATAGTTGTAGAGATGTTCGATTATTAAAATCTATTAGTTTTTAACAAAAGCAAAACTTTGAGGAGAAATTAATTACATCTTAATCATTCTCCCTTTTTATTTTATTAGTTATTTGTCCTCATTCCTCATCCTTTATCCCTCTCCTTAAGGCGTTTTCCAAATTCGCTGATGGTAATCTTCTAATTTGGCATAGGGATCGCTAGTGCCGTGATGATGATGGTGATGTCCATGATGTCCTGACTCTCCCTTCGCTGCCGCCAGGCGAAACTTACACATTTCGCAGTTCATTGCCACTTGACCTAACTGTGCCTCGATTTCCCTTTCTCGAAATACCTGTAGTAATTGAGAAGCAATGCCCATCTCTGGTAAACAGGCAAAATCAATTTCAGGATGTTGTTCTTCTTCTCGGACGGTAAGATTGAAGATCTTTTCCATTAGAGTGCCTGTGAATAAGAAATAGGGCAAGACAATCACTCTTTTTGCTTGATAGAGATATGCTCGACGGAAACCTTCTTCTAAACGAGGATGAGTAATACCAATAAAGCAAGTTTCTACGGTTTTATAACCACTCCCTTCCCAAATAATTCTTGCCAGTTTGCAAACATCACCGTTGGCATCAGGATCGCTTGAACCACGACCAACTAAAAGTAGTATAGTATCTTCCCGAGAGATATTGCGAGGATTATGTTCTGGTCTGTCTAATTCTGACAGGCGATCGCGCCATAGTTCAATAATTTTGGGAGTAATACCAAAGTGACGACCATAACTTAAGTTAATCTTAGGGTAGGGCGATCGCGATCTATCTAGTTCGTTAGTCACATCAAATTTATTGTGTCTGGCGGCGAATAGCAAGATCGGTAACGCGGTAATTTCCTCAAAGCCTCGTTCAACACAGGCTTCTACTCCCTGCTGAATTGTTGGTTCAGTCAATTCTAGAAAACAGGGAATCACCGGGCGAGAGGGATCTAACTTTTGATATGTATCGACAAAATCCAAGAAAGTCTGTCTGCCTCTGGCATTCCTGGTGCCGTGACCAATAGCTAATAATGGTCTGGTGTGGGGCAAGGGGGGTAATTGCAGGGAACTTAGATTGATTTGAATTAAAGAGCTGACCATCCGTACCTCGCAGATTTTTGGGTATCAATAACTGTAGCGATCGGCGGGCATTCTGACTGAGAGATATATTTTGTCACTATCCCATCACAGTTGCGGGTCAGTGTTGGATTTACACCAAGCTTTCCCCATTACTTCTAATAGATGTTTTTTATCAGAACCGAACTCTATCTACCGTAGCAATAGTAGCAAGGTTCAGTCTGACTTCAATTCAAAACTTAGCTTAAGTTTAAATAACGTGAATTTAGCATAAGCTAAACACATTATCTGATAGGCGTTTGAAGAATATTTTTTTAAGCGATTTTTTTGTATTGTCGCAATGAAATCATTTTAGCTGCCTAGAGCTTATATCTCATATCTTATAGCTATCTTCAAAGACACATTTTCTTGATTGAAACTTGAAGTAAAAAAACAGAGAGCTTGGTCAACAATTTCTTGCTACACCAAACTCTCTTATTGTTTAGAATGTATTTAATTTACGAGTCCATTAACGGCTTTCTGAGTTATGGAAACACTGCATTACATAATTCCTAGCTGACCCAGGATTCCATGACCAGTAAAGTATTCAGTCGCCATGGCAATAATGAAGCCTAGCATAGCCAAACGACCATTCCAGTCTTCTGCAAATTTTGTAAAGCCGAATTTGTTTTCTTGGTTTTCCATTAGTTT
>JBCDEP010000114.1:0-21656 GCA_039179675.1 Cyanobacteria bacterium P01_G01_bin.67 | reverse complement strand
TTACACCATCTATCGAAGCAAGGGGGCATAGCTGCTGGAGTAGTTTCTCTCATAGAGTGTCATCGTCGGGTACAATAACGTTAAACTTAATCACCACAAGTATTTTATCTTATTTACAACTTTAAAATTGTTTAAGTACCGTTAATTGCTTTCTCAGATGGTTTGATTATGGTTTTGAAGCCAAGTAGTTGACCATTTCCTTTCTTTCCCGATTGGCATTTGCCAACCGAAAATTGTCTGATGGTAAACCCTAAAAAATTAAACCCAGGTTTTTGTCCCTCGTGATAGTTGAGGGTGTGTCTGACCCGAGTTTTTTCTTGGTTGATTTGAAGACCATAATTAGATAACCATTGTTTGATTATGTCCTGGCATTTTAAGATTATGGCTTGGTTTTCATGGAGAATTACAAAGTCATCAGCATATCGGATCAGGGAGATGGAACTTTTATTTTCCCTCTTGAATCCTTTCCAAGTTCCCGCATATTCTTTAATTCTCTCTTCCATTCCATGTAAGGCTATGTTTGCTAACAAAGGTGAACATATTCCCCCTTGGGGAGTTCCTTCTGTGGGGAAAATTGTTTTTCCTTTATCTAGAATTCCTGCTTTTAGCCATGCCCTAATTTGTCTTCTTGCTTTGGGAAAGGTGTTAACTTTCTCCAGGAGTTTTGAATGGTTTATCTTATCGAAGCACTTCGAGATATCGGCATCTAAAACGTATTTAGATTTATATCTAATTTGGTCAAAGATTGCCACGATCGCATCATGGCAGCTCCTGCCTGAGCGAAATCCGTAACTATTTGGCTCGAATTTAGCTTCCCATTCAGGTTCTAGTGCTGTCTTGACTAAAGCTTGTGTAGCTCTTTCGTGCATCGTTGGTATACCCAGAGGACGTTCTTTCCCATTAGCTTTCGGAATCCAAACTCTGCGAACAGCTTTAGATTTATCCCTAAGCTTGAGTTTCTGGGCAAGAATTAGTCGTTGATTGGGTTCAATGGATTTGACCCTATCTACTCCTGCTGTCTTCTTTCCAGAATTGTCCTGGGTTACTCGTCTTACAGAAATTAGCCTGGCGTAGTAAGAATTAATCAGGGTTTTTTGTAATCTGCGTAACAGTCTTACATTGCCGTCGATATTGGCTTGATAGATTCTCTTTTGGAGCTTGAACACGGATTTTTCGACTTTACGCCAATTAATCTCGTTCCATTCCACTGTATTTATTTGTGATAAATCAGTTTTAGACATATTCACTCGTACTTGTTCACTATCTTCCTAATTACAGTCGGTACGTGGGCATATCCTACCTATTACAGATAGGCATTGGCTTTTTACCGAATCCTATTCCCTCTGTAACCTCCAATTGGAGATGTTGCGTCTTGGTTGACTGCTCAAGTTTTCGACCTTTCTTGAGAGTTGTAGAGGGGTTTCCTCGTTCCAAATATTCCGTTGGTTTGATTCTTTTAGAGTTTGACTATCCACCGAAGCAAATTAGTGTTGATACCAAACCAACACGTTTTAGTATAATTATGTTGCTTGTTGCCTTTTGGCTATACCTTATCAGTCTATTTAGGTATTGAAACATAACGATGGCTATGTCTTTTCGCTTACGCTACTCATGAGATTCTTGCTTGCAGAGTGACCAGTTTTAGACTACTAGTCAGAGCCGCGTTTATTCCCGCTTCAGGGATTGATGACCAATCGCTACCCTGGGGAATATGCTTTTACCCCCAACACCTGGGGAGTGAGACTTGGAAAGTTCCTTTTAAATATAGGACTTCTCTCACTCACACGGAATATTTAGTTGTCATGGTTCTTTTTTTAAACAGTTAATAAAGATTAACTATGAGTTGAAACCAGGCTAGTAATCCTTGCACTCTCCGAGTGCATTTCTACTAAACGAGTCGCACGTGCTGAATATTTCTGTGACCAAGATAAGCTTGAATTGCTCTAGTGTCATGTCCTCGACTCGCAAGATAAAATCCGCAGGCGTGGCGCAGCATATGAGGATGAACGCTTAAAGATAATCCCGCTCTCTTTCCAGCACGTTTGATAATTCCTCTGGCGGTAGCAGAAGCCATAACAGTACCCCTCTCAGAAACAAACAGATAATTCGAGTCTGGAGAATCTCTCTGTAATTGTCGTAAAGCCCTAAGTTCAATACCCCGCAAAGGATGAGTAGAACTGACACCATGTTTAAGTCGATTAATATAAACCGTGCCACTAGTAAAATCCACCTGCTCCCACCTTAAAGCTACTAACTCCGATACTCTCAAGCCATGACGGTAAGCTATCAAAATCAGAGTTGAATCTCTCAAAGGATGTCTGCCCAATTGCTTGGCAGCAGAAACCATCGCAGCCACTTCACTCGGAAAAAGATGCTCGCGAGAACGTTTTTCTAGGTTGGGAATTTTTGGAGGAGGAGCAGTGCGTGGCATAACTACCAACTTGCCCATAAATGATAATTGGGCAATACTGAGTCAGATACGAAAAATCAACCCCTCACACCTCTAATGATAGAGAACTTGCCCTAAATCGGCTCTTTTTGGACAAGTTTTTTCATCCCGAAGTAGCTGGAACTGGTGGCATAGATTTTTCGTACCAACTATTTATGCGTTGACGTAATTCCTGGTTGATAACCAAATTTCGGACTTGAAGCAATAAATGTGCGCCTTTTTTACTCCAACGCATCTGCTGTTTTTTGACGAATCGCTTACTGACCACTTGATTTACTGTTGATTCGACAAAAGACGAGGCAATCCTTTCTCCACAACGATAACGCTCGCCATAGTTGGGAATCAAATTAGCATTTTTCTCAATATAAGACTGAAATTCCTCTACCTTTTCTAGTAGTTTTAAGGGGGATATTTCTAGATCGAGGTCAAATTCAGCATCCTCGTCTAGATCTTCGTAATCCCCATAGCACAAGTCTTCTAGAGACTCTATCTCCTGTAAAGCTTCAAAGACATTGCCATGCCAGATATACCATTTGATGCTCTCTAGCCTTTTGAGTAATTTTTGGCGCCATCTTGGCTTAATTTCAGGGTCTTTAGCCATTTGCTTCATCACCGTTATTCGCATGGTGATGTGAAACCAATCGCTGGAGCGATTCGACGTTCTTTCAGAACGGCGGATTGGCAGAGCCAATCGAGTAAATGTTCTGCTTGAGGGTTGAGGTAAAGCTGAAGCTCTCTGATATTCTCTCCCCCATCAGAGATGAATTATTACTTTACGTAATGTATACCGAACAACAAGAGTGGAACAAAAAAGTCTTATACATACCTTGATAATTTTTGTCCTTGAATATTGAGTTAAGATATAAAGTTATATCGAAAATGTAAGTCGTGCCAATAGCTTATGACTCTTATTTTAAAAAGCGAAAAACCACCCCTACGCGAAGATAAAACTGGCGCAATCAGAGTGGGAAAATCCAGAGTTTTATTAGAGATGGTAATTCATGCATTTCAAGATGGCGCATCTCCTGAAACGATTATCGACGACTACCCAACTTTGACTTTATCTGATGTTTATGGTGCGATCGCCTTTTACCTTAAAAACCAAGATGAGGTAGAAGCATATTTAGATAAAAGAGAAAAGTTAGCTGAATCTGTAAAGCAGCGTCTTGAAGCTATTCAACCCGATTTAAGCCAGATTCGTTCTCGGTTGTTATCTCAGCAAAGTCTATAATTATAGATATATTACGCTAATACCAAAAAGCATGACCAGAATTGTTTCTATTAATGAACAAGGCGCGATAAACCTACCCTAAAGGAAGATGCGACAAAGGGCTATGACCGCATGTACGCGCACACTAAGATAGTGATTCAGTTTCAGGTAGCAAAATCGCTAAATTGATTGAGGTGATTCAAAAGCATGGAGAATATGTTTCTAGCTCTTATGCTGTAGTAGAAGCATATTATGTTGTATTTATCGATAAATCAGAGGCGATCGCTTTATCCATTTTTTAATAAATCCCGCCATAATCAAAACAAAACAATGCAGACACTAAAGTTAATATCAGGCAGAAAAATACCCATATTAGGACAGGGGACATGGCGCATGGGGGAGAAGCCTAGTCAGAAACAGACGGAGATCGAGGCGTTGAAGTTAGGAATTGATTTGGGTCTGACTTTGATTGATACTGCCGAGATGTATGGTGATGGTGGTGCGGAAAAAGTAGTAGCAGAAGCGATCACAGGTCGCCGAGAAGAGGTATTTTTAGTCAGCAAGTTTTATCCCTATAATGCTAGTTGTGACGGGGTAATTGCAGCGTGCGATCGCTCTTTGTCGAGACTAAAAACTGATTATCTGGATTTGTATCTACTCCACTGGCGAGGGTCAGTACCTCTGGTTGAAACTTTAAAGGGATTGCAGCATCTGAAGGAAGTAGGCAAAATTTTAGACTATGGCGTGAGCAATTTTGATACGGAGGATATGAATGAAGCAGAGTCGCTTCCTGGAGGAAAGGAGATCGTTACGAATCAGGTACTCTATAATTTGTTGCGTCGTGGTATCGAATGGGATTTATTACCCTGGTGCAAAGAGCGAAATATTCCCCTCATGGCTTATTCTCCTGTAGAACAGCGAGCTTTTGTAAACAATTCTCAGCTAAGAGACATAGCGGCTAGACATAATGCTACTTCAACTCAAATTGCCCTTGCTTGGCTGTTACATCAAGATCAGGTAATTTCGATTCCGAAAGCTCTTGATCCCAAACATATTCAAGAAAACTACGCTGCCTTAGAGATTGAACTTACAGCAGTTGACCTACAAGAAATTGATCGCGCTTTTAAACCACCCAGCCGTAAAATGTCTTTAGCGATGCGATAAATCAACTAATCTAATGCCTGAAGGTTCCGAAATCAGAATTGCTGCCGATAAAATAGCTAAAGCGATCGCTACTATTCAATGGCACATTTCAAATTTTAATCACTTGGGGAATTCAAGCAATGATGATGAATGAGTTTAATATAGTTTGTAAAAGGTTGCCAATTATCATCTTCGTAAATAGCATCCCAAATACTCTTGATTTCTGAATCTCGCAATACAACTACAGGATTTGCTTGTTGTAAACATCGAACAATTAGCTTAATTTCTTCAGGAGATTGCTCTAGTAATAATTGATAATAAAACCAGCACCAGCGTTTTAAAATCGCTACTTCTTCTCCAGATACCAAAAACTCTAAATCTTGCAAAATCATGTCAGGTTGCTCTCGCCATTGGATCGAAAATTTTTGTCGGAGTTGGCAGAAAAATTGACCATAATTGACTTTGGTCAAAAACAACAATTGTAGAGTTAGATCGATTAATTCTTCAGTTTCGAGAAAAGATAGGCGAGTAAATCCCAACTTTTGCAACATTTGCTGGTGGTAATATTGAGTGTAAGATTCAGAAAAAGTATCTAAAGCTGCCTCCATTTCTGAGACAGGAATTACCGCCGATAGCGGACGCTGCAACATAGCTAAATTCCAACGACAGACCCCTGGCTGGTTACGATAGCTATATCTTCCCTGACGATCAAAGGTAGCCGCGGTAAAGTAGGGATTGTAGGTATCAATGAAAGCGTAAGGACCATAATCAAAGCTTTCTCCTGCGATCGACATATTATCGGTATTGAGAACTCCATGACAAAAACCCCCTGCCATCCATTGCGCGACCAATTTCGCGATCCGCTGCACCAATTCGCTATAAAAACTAATATAACAATCTGGTTGTTGCCATAAATGTGGATAATAATATTGAATTACATGGTTTAACAATTGTTGAATTAGATCGGGGCGATCATAATATTCTAGGCGTTCAAAAGTACCAAAACGCAGATGAGAATTGCTAAAACGCACCATAACCGCACCACGTAATAATTCACCGTCTCTAGTAAAAGCTTCAGTTTCAATTAAACTCAGACAGCGAGATGTCTTTACACCTAAACAATGTAATGCTTCCGCAGCTAGAACTTCCCGCACCCCACCTTTGAGAGTTAAGCGACCATCTCTAGACTGGGAATGGGGAGTTGTTCCCGATCCTTTAGTGCCAAAATCATATAACTTGCCATCAATCCCTCGTACCTGTCCGTAAAGAAATCCGCGTCCATCTCCTAAATAGGGATTATATTGACCAAACTGATAGCCATGATAGCGCAATGCTAAACAAGATTGTCTTCCCTTAAATCGTCCTCCAAAATCGATAACATGCTTATCGGTAACTCGATTCGTATCTAAACCGAGAATCGGCAGCAGCATATCATTACGAAAGCGGAGAATATGTTGAGAGAAGTTAGCAGGTTGTACGCGATCAAAGTATTCGTTGCCCAAAGATTCTAAAGCTGGTTCGTAATTGAAATTGAAAAAAGGATTTATCATTCGCTGCTTGTCCTTTGTATCAAACCTAACTATAAGGTGGGCGACAATCCCTCAAAAACGTTATACTCCCTAATTTTCAAAACCATCAATTGGCTATATTTACTTCAAAACAGTATATATAATATTTTGTTTATGTTGTATTTTGCACATTTTTTAATGATTGGAATTGAATCAATTAAAAATGCTTTGCAGTCTGCTTATCGGGATTAAACTGAAATCTTTTATTGCCAAAAGTTTCTCCATACAAATTAAAGGTTACGGTTGGTTCGTCTCCCACTGCTTCGATGCTATGAATTGCCTCGCTAGTAAAGCTTATGATATCTCCTGGTTCGATAATTCTTTCACCAACACGTTCTATTTTGTTAGGAAATTCACTAGTAGGATTACGTTTCCAGAAAGTATTTTTTTGTTTACCTTCTAACACCATTACAATACCCCAAGTACCGTGATTGTGAATTGAAGAGGTTGTTCCAGGTAAATTCATTTCTGTTTGAATGGTCATGGGAAATCCCAATTCATCGTAGAGCATTACCACAGATACTCCCGTATCCTCATCTGGTTGGGGTAGACGAGTTTTGACGGTATAGCAGTTAAGCAGTAGTTTTCTAACCAACATTCGCAATCCACAGAGAGAAGTTGCCTCATCTCTAGCTTCAATCGTGGCTAATCTGAGATTATCCTCTACTTCTGTTAAAAAACGATACAGGCGATATTCTTCTGCTAATAAATCCCACTCCCGCACGGATTTACATAGATAGCAAATACCATCTTCTTTTACCAACCAATCTGCTGTTTTCATGTTCTTTGTCCCACAAGGGCATAACATCCTTTGTTCTTTGTCATTCGTTGTTCCTGTCAAACTAAAGACTAATAACAAATGGCTAGTAACTACCTATGCTTTCTTTCGGCGATTAATACTTGGGCAATCCAAGGGGGTAAGTCTTCGAGATCGCTATTAGTCTCCGCATCTCTGATAGGGGAAAAAAATTCATAATAAGGCTCACATTTGCCATTATCATATACATCCACCGTCCAGCGATCGGGAAAACCATCAATGCCAATTTCAACATTAAAGCCTTCATCTCCTAGAGTTCTCGAAGATATAATCGTAAACCAGTCCCGATCTTCTTGAGGGACATTCCATTCATGAGTTAAAAATTTAAAGGCTAATTTCTCAGCCTCGTTGGAGTCAATCATTTATTTTACTTTTGTCCTTTGCTATTTATTCTTCGTCCTTTGTCGCTTCGCATATACTTGCATGTATTAGTTACGGCTAACTATGCCCCTTACTTTCGGTCTTATCCGAAGGTGTCCCACAAGGGGATACCGCTTCGCATATATCCTTTAGGACGAAGTGGTTTCTTTTAGTATTTATGACTAATAACTAAACTCTGACGTTCTGATCGCAATATTTTGGCAATACTTTCGGGCATTTCTGATAATCCTGTCTCACTTTCTGAGGCTTTGATTGGTGACATAAAGGTAAAGCAAGGGTCACAATCTTTGGTTTGATCGTAAACCTGAATGATCCATTTATCGGGTAAACCTTCTACGCCAATTTCTACTACGTACCAGCGATCATCTACGCTATGAGAACTTAGCGGGACAAAAAAATCACGGTCATCTTCAGGTATTTCCCAGTCCTCTAGGAAAAATTCCAAAGCCATCTTTTCGGCATGTATTGATGTCAATTCCATAACAAGTAAATGGGTGTAATTTGAATAGGTAATTGCTATTTAAGAGGTTGAGAATAATAAAAGCCTTAGGGGTTTGGAGATGATCGGAAAAATTTAAGCTTTATAATTTATCTTTGCTTCAAAAACAAGTAATTTTATAGCTTGATTCAATAATAAATGACCAATGATCAAAGACTAATTTCCCATAGCTTTTTCTTTATGCCTACCACTGTGTTTATCGATATGTAGTTTTCCACCAACTGCCCAATTTTCTCGCTCAAATTCATCAATATGAATTGTCACCCATTCAGGTTTAGTCCCTAAAATATCCACAACAGTCGTCGTTACTGCTTGAGCTAACTCTCGCTTTTTTTCTGTAGAGTGTCCTGCGGCAATTTGAATAGTAACAAATGGCATCTGATTCCTCCCTAGAAGATGTGGGTCGGAGCTATTTTTTTTATCTTTTAGAGCTAAATAATAAAAGTAATACCTGTATCGCCTGCCTCATATCTAAACTACAAAGTAGACCAATACAGGTTGCAGCAACCTGATTAAAAACTGCTGGCTTATAAATTAAATGGCTCTTGTAAAAATTTAACTGTTTATCATCTATATTTTTAGTAATTTCCGCTACCAGTTAATCAAATTAGGATTAATATACAGAATTAATTAATCATTTGTTTTTTTAGATAATAACTATTGATTATGTGTCTTTTTCTCCCAATAACGAAATAAAAATATCCATAGTGGCAACGATAGATTGAGCGCCATCAGACGGACAGAATGAGCTACGGTAACAATTTCTGGATTATGATCTAACGCCAGTGCTACCAAAATCATTTCAGTGGAACCTCCTGGTGCAGTTACGAGCATACAGGTGAGCCAATCCCAGGTCGTAAACAGAGTAGCGATCGCGGCAGCAATAAAGCCGCTGAAGATCGTCATTGCTACCGAAATAAAGGCGTAGGTAATATTTTTGCTCGTTAACGTCACTCGATCGCTCCAGGCTTCACCAACTGTTATTCCTAATAGTATTTGACCAATTAAACTAATAGCCTGAGGTGGAGTAAAACTAAAATTATGGCTCAGGGGAAAATGGGCGATCGCCGGGTTAAAACTGATGCCAATAATTAAAGTGCCGAAAAAAGAAGCCGCAGGAATCCGTAATTTGCTGGCAATCTTTACTCCTAAACAGGCAGCAACAATTGCTAAGCTCATGACAAAGAGGTAACTTGGCTCACTGCTGATGCCATAGTCTTGCAGCGAAAACTGGGTTTGAGCAACATTGCGATCAGATATGCCTGCGATTAAAGGAATAATTAAAATTACGCTTGTAATGCGTAGTGTTTGTACCATTGCGACCAGGGAGACGTTGCGATTGTATTCAGCAGCAATACCAGACATAGTTGCAACCCCTCCAGGGACAGTAGCTAACATGGCGTTGAGGAGGTTGGTATGACTAATACGAGCGTAAAAATAACCGATTCCGCTGCCACATGCCAGCATAAATAAGGTCAGAAACATGAATAGCGGCAACCGAGACGAAGCTGCTAGTAAATTACTATCGGCGATCGCAAATCCGATGGATAAACCGACCATTGCCTGTCCAGTTTTGCGACCAATTTTATTCGGTTTAAAAGTTCTATGAAAAATTGCTTGGTAACTTCTCATCACGATTAATCCTCCACCCATCCCGCCAAAAATCCAGGCTACGCTTCCTAAACCCGAATGAGCGATCGCTATTCCCAAGATTAGAGCAGTTAGCAACTCTATGGTGATGAGCAATAATCTGGAAATAGTAGAGGCAGAAATCATAAGTATTATGTTTAAATCACATTTTGAAGATGTTGGTATAGATAACGAGTGTTAATTTGGGACGAAGAGATATTGTCTTTTAGGGAATAGGGAATAGGGAATAGGGAATGTTCCAACCCTTGTTCTTGATGGTATAAATCAGCTGAAAACAAAAACTGTATTTTCGGAGGTGTGGTAATTCTCTTCTGTTGCCTAATGAATATTCAAACTAGCTTCTAATTAATTTGACCCATTTATTAAAAAATTATTAACTTAATAATATTCAGTTTAATGTGAATCAAAAAAAAAGAGGCTGGAAAACTCCAGTCTCTTTCTTAATGTCAGGATGATTTTTTTCTAGTTGATGTCCATATTTGGATTAACTAAACGTGAGTAATAGCATAACTATTTTATTTGGCTGCTGTAACTCATTTATGACGAATTTATTATCATTAGAGTCCAAAATATCCAAAATTTACACTATAAATGCTGTAATTATTTCGCTCCTACTTTTTCAGGTATTACTACTGCTGGGTGGGGTGTGACATCCTGTGGGTTTTTGGCTTGATAGGCATTGAGATAAAGCTCTTTTAAATCATTAATCAGCGGGTAACGAGGGTTAGAGCCAGTACACTGATCGTCGAAAGCTTGTTCAGCTAGGGTTTCTGCTTGTGCATAAAATTCAGCTTCTCTGCCTGGCATAGCTTCCTTGATACTCAAAGGAATATTAATTTCTACTTTGAGATTATTAATAGCCTCAATTAGTTTAGTAACTTTCTCCTCAAGACTGTTCCCACCTAACTTTAAGTAATCGGCAACTTCACCATAGCGTTCTTTCGCATGGGGGTATTCATACTGCGAGAAGATAGTTTGTTTAAAGGGAGCATCGGTAGCATTGTAGCGAATCACCTCATTGATCATCAAAGCATTCGCTAATCCATGAGGAATATGAAAAGTTGCACCTAGTTGATGCGCCATCGAATGGCAGATACCCAAGAAAGAATTAGCAAAAGCCATCCCTGCTATGGTGGCTGCATAGTGAACTTTTTCTCTGGCTAAAGGATCTTTTGCCCCCAATTTATATGCCCGAGGAAGGTATTCCATTAATAAAGCGATCGCCTGTAGTGCTAAGCCATCGGTATATTCTGTTGCCAGTACCGAGGCATAGGCTTCTAAAGCATGAGTTAAGGCATCGATGCCACCAAAAGCAGTCAGGGACTTTGGCATATTCAAAACTAGTTCGGGATCGACGATGGCAATATTGGGAGTGAGGGCATAGTCTGCCAGGGGATATTTGATGCCTGCGCGATCATCGGTAACTACGGCAAAAGGAGTTACTTCCGAACCCGTACCTGAAGTTGTTGGGATAGCGACCATTTCTGCCTTCTTGCCTAAAGGTGGCAACTCATAGACTCGCTTGCGGATATCCATAAACCGCGTAGCAATGCCTTCAAACTCGATTTCGGGATGTTCGTACATCAACCAGATTACTTTGGCTGCATCCATCGGCGAACCACCACCAAAGGCGATAATCACATCGGGTTTAAAAGTATTAACCCTAGCTAATCCCATTTCAATGGTCGAAAGATTGGGATCGGGCTGTACATCATAAAATATTTGGTGTTCGATGTTGATTTCATCTAAAGCATCCGTAACTTCTCTAATCATGCCTAAATCATATAAAGGCTTGTCGGTAACAATAAATGCCCGCTTTTTACCTGCTAAATCTTTCAAAGCTACAGGCAAACAACCATATTTGAAATATACTTTGGGCGGAATACGAAACCAGAGCATATTTTGACGGCGTTCAGATACGGTTTTGATGTTGAGTAGATGAGATACGCTGACGTTTTCACTCACAGAATTACCACCCCAAGTACCGCAACCCAGAGTTAAGGAAGGATCTAACTTAAAGTTATATAAATCGCCGATCGCTCCTTGGGAAGAAGGAGTATTAATTAACACCCTACCTGTAGAAACGTGGGTATCAAAATAATCAATGCGATCGCTATTACTAGGGGCAGTATAAAGGACGGAGGTATGTCCCCGTCCTCCCAGTAAAATTAATTCTTCCGCTTTGGCGGTGGCTGCGGCAAAATCTGCCACCCTATAAAGGGCTAAAACAGGGGATAATTTCTCAATCGAAAACGGTTCGTCAAGACCTACCCCGTCAATTTCTCCGATCAGAACTTTACTGCCTTCGGGAACTTCAATGCCCGCTGTTTCAGCGATTTTAGCTACAGATTGACCGACTATTGCCGCGTTGATATGTCCATCTTTAACTAATACTTGACCAACCCGTTCCCGTTCTTCGGGATTTAAGAAATATGCCCCTCGCAAAGCGAACTCTGTTTTGACGCGGTCGTACATTTCGTCAACTACAATTACCGACTGTTCTGAAGCGCAAATCATGCCGTTGTCAAAAGTTTTACTCAAGAGAATTGAGCTAACGGCTAGTTTAATCTCGGCAGTTTCATCGATCACTGCGGGAGTATTCCCTGCACCTACCCCCAAAGAAGGATTACCTGAAGAGTATGCTGCTTTGACCATTCCTGGTCCCCCTGTAGCCAGAATTAAGTTGATATTGGGGTGCTGCATCAACGCCTGGGAAAGTTCTACTGAGGGCTGATCGATCCAGGCAATAATATTTTCTGGGGCACCTGCGGCGACTGCGGCATCGAGGACTGCTTTAGCAGCGGCGATCGTACATTTTTTGGCTCTAGGGTGAGGAGAAAAGATAATCGCATTGCGGGTTTTGAGGGCTAATAAAGCTTTGAAAATAGCAGTGGCAGTTGGATTAGTTGTGGGGACGATTCCCGCTAAGATACCTACGGGTTCGGCAATTTTTTGAATTCCAAAATGAGCGTCTGATTCAATGACGCCACAGGTAGGTTTTTGTTTGTACTTGTTGTAGATAAATTCTGAAGCAAAGTGATTCTTGATCACCTTATCTTCTACTACACCCATGCCTGTTTCACTAACCGCTAATTTGGCTAAGGCAATGCGTTGTTCATTGGCTGCTAACGCTGCTTTCTTAAATATTCCATCTACCTGTAATTGAGTAAAATTGGCATATTCACTTTGAGCAAGCTTTACTTGTTGAACCAAGGCATTTAGATCTTGAATGTTGTTAATCTTCATTATTAATGGTTAATGGTTGGTTATTTTTAGTTAGTTATTAGCTATTAGTCATTAGTCATTAACTGTTGAACAAATGATTTTATGCCCTTGTGGTACAAAAAATAAAGAGCAAATTACAAAGCTAAAACTAATAAGCTGTGATGCCGTATTCTTGAAAAATTTCTTTGGCTGTATTAACTAATTCTGGTGATGCTTCTGGAGTATCATGAAGCTGGTATTTATATCCTAGCTGTTCCCATTTATATTCCCCCATCTTGTGGAAAGGCAAAATTTCTACCCGCTGAATATTGGACAACTTTGAGATAAATTGAGCTAAGCCTGTAATATTTGAAAGTAAGTCAGTAAGATTAGGTACTAAGACAAATCTAATCCAAGCTGGCTGCTGAATTTCATTCAAGTATCGTGCAAAATTCAAAGTTGGCTCTAAAGAAACCTGAGTAACTTGATGATATATTTTAGGGTCAAAAGATTTAATATCAAGTAATACCAAATCAACATGTTTAAGTACTGGTTTAGCAGTAGCCAATCTAACATATCCCGAGGTATCTAAAGCAGTATGAATTCCTAACTTTTGACAACGACTAAAAATCTCAGAAATAAACTCTGGCTGCATTAAAGGTTCTCCCCCAGTTATAGTTACACCTCCCCCAGAAAATTGCATATAAGATTGATATTTTTGGATGTCTATAACTAATTCCTCAACCGTTACTTCTTTGCCCCCTTCAGGATGGCGACAGTCGGGATTATGACAGTAAAGACATCTTAGAGGACAACCTTGGGTAAAGATGACATACCGAATTCCAGGACCATCAACCGTACCACAGGTTTCGATGGAGTGAATTCTACCTTTATTGGTTATTAGATGTTGGTTATTAGTCATTAATTGTCCTACAGGATTCCTTGAGGATTAGCTCCTTACGTCGCGTCATCGCTCCGCATATTAGTCATTGATTATAAAATCATCCGCAAAAGACTATTGATGATGCACTAGCAGTACTGCACAGGGTACGTGATGGGAAACATAATTACTAACGCTACCGACAATTAACTCCTTTAGCCCTTTTCTGCCATGACTACCGATTACAATTAAGTCTGCCGACCATTCTTGGGCAGTGGTACAAATTTGCTGTTCTGGTTGACCAATTTCTTGCATTAAATCGACTGTTACGCCAGCGTCTCTGGCTTGATTAACCAGCGATTGTAAATACTCAAGCTGATTTTCTACTCGTAGTTGCCATTCTGCTTCGGCGGTTTCATTAGTGGTTTGGGAATAATAACCTGTGCCAATTAAAGATACTTCATTTTGATATTCTGCCTCTAAAGGAGAGACTACATTAAGTAACTGTAATTCGGCATCAAATGCTTGAGCTAGACACAAACTTTGTTGGAAAGCCTGCTGACTTAGTTCGCTCTCGTCTATAGCTACTAAAATTTTACGATACATAGAATTGCTATATATTAGGTGAGAATTTATCGGAAAATTGACAGTGATACTTACTAATATTTGATCCTGATTGATCTTGTCTGAGAAAAAAGTTTGCTTAGTAGTGGGAACTATTATTTTTCTACGTGACTATTTTGCGGGCAAAAATTTAAAAGCTATATTTTCATGCCTACAACATATTATAAAAGTCAAATTTTGCTAAACTGTAGTTTCTTAAGCTTTTCTTGATAAAAACTGCCAAAATATTACCCTAGCGATCGCGATTTTGGAAAACTAGTATTCAATTTTCAATAAGCTTTGTATTGAAAAAAATCAATATATAAATTTCCTGACAATAAGTCTAGTTTAATTAACAATATGAGAGACATATAATTAGTTCATTAGCTACTAATAAATATCATGAGTACAACTAAAATCAACCCCTATCTCCAGCTATTAGAAATTCCCCCAGGATACCTAAATACAATGGGGTATGTTGATGAGTCAGAAGTCAATGGTCCTGGGTGTAGAGCCGTAGTTTGGCTGCAAGGATGCTTAAGGGAATGTGAGGCTTGTTTTAATCCTGATTCCTGGTCATTTGAAATTAATCAATTGATTTCTGTTGATCGCCTAGTGGAAAAAATATTAAATAATCCTAAAAATACTGGAGTGACTTTTTCTGGAGGAGAACCTTTTTGGCAGGCTCCCGCTCTAACTACAGTAGCGAAAAAAGTTAAAGCCGCAGGATTAAGTGTGATGTCTTTTACTGGCTTTACTTTAGAAAGATTACAGTCGGAATATGCTCCCGCCTGTAGTCAAGAATTAATTGCCGAGCTTGACCTTTTAATTGACGGTGCTTTTATTCCCTCTTTAGCCGTTAACGACCCCAATTCACTCGTTTCTTCTAGTAACCAGAAAGTTCATGTATTCAACCCTAATTTTGAACATAAATTAGATTGGGCAAGTGACCAGATTGAAGTTCATGTACTTAAAGATGGTAGTCGAATCATTACTGGATTTCGGGGTTCATTGAATTAAGAGCTACTACTCAGCAATAATCATTTAACATTGAACAATTGATTAATTAGATTTAAGACCTCTTCGTTCACCAAGAAAGACGAAGAAAATTCTTCTTTATTTACAACCATCTTCTTTCAAGGAGAGGTAATTGCTCACTGTTCATTGTTGAATAGACCAAAAATAAAAGATAAATGACAACTTAAATTTCATTTTGAGGGCATCATGAATCTAAAAAATATTATCAAGCTTCTGGTTTCTCTGGTTACATGCTGCATAGTTACTGGAATATTGTTGATTTCTCCTGTATTAGCTAACCCTCAAGGAGTAGAAGTCGAATTTTTCCATAGCAAAACCTGCCCTCATTGTCTCAAACAAAAGCCTGTGCTGGAAGAGATCGCCAGACTCAATCCTAAAATCAAGTTACAGACTTACGAAATCAGCGAGCAACCTCAGATTTGGCAGGAATTTCGTCAGCAACACCAGCTTAAATCATTGGCAGTGCCGCGGACAGTTATCGGTGACAAGCAATTTATTGGCTATAGTGAAGGTAATGGCAAACTAGAATATAACCCAGTGTATCAAGGGTTCATTGGCTACCATAACCAGATTATTGCTGCCATTGAAGCTGAATTAGGACATCCCCTTACCTTAGCAATTGCGCGATCACCTCAGACAGATACTGATGTTGGTTCATCATTACCTTGGCAAATATTATTCCTGCCAATTTTATATCTGCTGGTTTATCTCCTGCTTGCCAAGCAGCTTAATCTTCAGGGGAAATTTCCCTTGAGTTTAGGATTAATTGCAGTAACAGCAATTAGTCTATTTTGGTTTTTTGCTGCTACCCCTGACATAGCAATTAAAGAGCTGGCACAAAGTCTACCTTTTCCCTTATTTGTGACCCTCATTGCTCTGGCTGATGGATTTAACCCCTGTGCCTTTACCGTTTTAATTATTCTGCTGTCCTTACTAACTCACACCCGCAGTCGTCAACAAATGGCAATCATTGGTTCGACCTTTGTGGCTACCTCAGCAGTAATGTATTTTGGATTTATCATGGCGATGGTATTTCTGGGGTCATTATTTTTAGAACAATACGGCGCAGTCGCCATGTTGGTATTAGGTATTGTGGTGGCGATCGCAGGTTTAATTAATCTCAAAGATTACTTTTGGTTCAAACAAGGATTTTCCTTGTCTCTTTCAGCCAAGCAACAATTAGCCGTAAGTAAAAAAGCCAGTCACATCTCGCGGCAATTGCAGGCAGGTACGCAAAATAAAGCGATGTTTCTTACTGCGATAGGAGGAACAATTTTATTAGGTATCTTTGTCAATATTATTGAGTTAGGCTGCACGGCGATCTTACCTGCGGTATACATGACCAGTCTGATTCAGTATTGTGGGTCAAATCTGTGGTTATGTGCGGCATTTTGGACAGCAGCTTATGCTGTAGTTTATATCATTCCCTTGGTGGTAATTTTAGCCAACTTTATCTATTCCTTTAAATCGGCAAGATTGAGTGAAACCCAAGGAAGAGTACTTAAACTTATCGCAGGAATATTTATGTTGTTCTTTGGATTGTTAATGGTGTTTCAACCTGAATTATTGACCTTTAGCTCTTAGCCTTTATTAGCTCTTAGCTTTTAGCTACTACGTAATAAGTGCATATTCTCCTAATGGTATCTATCCTCGGAAATTGGAAGACCAAAATAAGGCTTATATAGCATTATGAACAAGCGTTGTAAGTTTCCCTATTCCCTATTCCCTATTCCCTATTCCCTATTCCCTGTTCCCTATTCCCTGTTCCCTAGAAGACGATATCTTACCGTCCTCAACTAGATAAGTACTAGAATCTGGAATCGGACTTAAGAGCAACTAAATTTTAATTAATCTATCCCCTTGGTTGTCTGTGACTAAAACTGACTACACCATCCGCTCAATTGAGTTAACTGACATGGCTTTTTTATGGGAAATGCTCTATCAAGCTTTATATGTTCCTCCTGAAGCCTCTCCTTTACCCAGAGAAGTGATATTTCAACCAGAGTTAGCTAAATATGTGGAAAATTGGGGCATTCAGAAAGATGATATTGGTTTAGTTGCAGTATTAACCAATCAAACGCCCATTGGCGCAGCCTGGTTGCGTATGTTTAAAAGTAGCGATCCAGGATATGGATATATTGATGATCATACCCCAGAATTATCTATTGCCGTGTTGCCTGAATATCGTGATCGAGGCATTGGCACGAAATTACTGACTATATTATTTGCTGAGATAAAAAGTTCTTACTCTGCTGTTTCCTTGAGTGTATCGGTAAATAATCCCGCACTACATTTATATCATCGTCTGGGGTTTGAGGTTGTTAGTCAGGATGATAATTCTCTGACTATGAAAAAGGAACTAGCATAACTTTTTACTTCTGGAGAAATTTTATTTGTTTTAAATTCTTAACAAGCACTGTTTGCCATCACTACCTTGAGCAGTTATGGTCCTTCTAAATAGAAACCTGACGGATAAAGCTCTAAAGTTGAGCGTTGTAAATGTTGTTCCCTGTTCCCTGTTCCCTGTTCCCTCGAAACGACAAAGGGCTTCCTAAAGGATACCGCTTTGAGACCAGAGGGAATACATGCGGGCATAGCCCTTTGTTTAGGGCATATGCCCGCATGTACTTAGAAGGAGCAGGAAATTAATTAGAACGACTATAGTGAACAATATTCTTAGTTTCAATACCTTAATTAAACTTCATTGAGTACAACAAAAACAGATCAAAAATTATTGGCTAGATTGGCTCTAACCTTTAACCTGTAAGTATTTTAGGCTCGATCGTACTAGAGATTAAATAGCTATTTGCATATATCCGTACCAACTCAATAAAATACCCGCACCTCGATCCCGATCAAATCCCTCAAGGCTCTCAAATACAAGGCTGCGGATTTAGAGTACTTCCTTAATCATATTAATGTAAAAGCCTCAAATCCTTATTTTTCAGACTGTCTGATACAAATTGATTATTAGTCATTAGTGAGGCAACGTGGCGGGACATACAAGCTCTTGAAATGAATTCAAGAATCAGTCCTTTGTCTTGTCCTAAAGGAAGATGCGGGCAAGCCCTTTCTCGCTCCGCATATTGGTTTCAATCAAAGAGCGATTGCCGAACCCGAAGAGTCATCGGTCATTAGTTGTTAATTGTTGGCTGCAAATAACAAAATACGAAGAACAAGGGACTAACAACATACAAATTTATTTATTTGGAGACATGAAAACGTGAGTCAACAACCCATTTCCAATGAAGTCGCTCTCAGAATTGCCCTTGCAGCCAAGGTCTTACCTGACGTATCGGTCAGAGATTTAATTAGTGCGTTACAGACTCATCTGGACTATGAAATTACCGAAGACTCTCTGAGTAAACTTACCGTTACCCAATTAAAAAGATCCTTTGGCAATATTTACGAAGTTGATAGCGAATGGGAAGGGGAAGATGCGGATAATCAAGACATAGCCGATTTTAAAGAAGCAGTCAAAATTTTGTGGGGAGAAAAAGATCTCTGCGAACATCCCTTGCCGATCAAATCCTATGAAGAAGGAGATATGCCTAACTCCATTAGAATTGCTGTGGCTTCTAATACCGCAGAAAAACTAGATGGACACTTTGGATCTTGCCATCGTTACTTAATTTATCAACTATCTGCTGATGAGATTAGATTAATCGATGTCCGCTCAGCAATTGAAGCAGATCTGAGTGAAGATAAAAATGCTTTCCGTGTCAATTTGATTAGAGATTGTCCCGTACTCTACGTTGTGTCTATTGGTGGACCCGCAGCAGCCAAAGTAATTCAGGCTTATATCTATCCGATGAAAATAGAAGCAGGTGGCGACATTAGAGAAATATTAGCAGACTTACAGCAGGCGATCGCAACTTCTCCTCCTCCTTGGTTAGCGAAAATTTTAGGGGTTGGACAAGGTAAACGAGTGAAAAATTATCAGGCTATTAATTAGTTATCAAGAATTCTGAGGACAAAGGACAAACCATCAAATGCAACAAAACAAAGAACGAATTCAAGAAATTATACAGATAACAGGACTCAGACCAACCCATTTTGCCGATCTAGTTCGAGTAGCACAGCTAATCTACGATCCTAGTGGTGGTGTATCGGGGAAAGTCGTTGGGGTTGACTGGCTCAAGTTTGGTATCTCTAAAGATGTAGCGATTAATTTGCGATCGCTGGGCAGAAAATACCAGTTTGAATCTCCCCATGTGGATATTGATCTGGTTTGGGATGAATTAGCTCCTGAAACTCGCAGTTGGTTTATTGCTAACAAAAGTATTCTCTGGGAAATTGAAGAGTCGTTTCCTGCGTTGGATGAAGATTGATCATTAGTCGCAAACCACAAACGACAAAGAACAATAAATAATAAATATTATGCAAGTTTTAGGAACCTTCAGTAAGTTTGAGCAGTGCGCTCTCAATATGGCTCTGATTAATATCTGCAATAGCGATAGTTATGTGGGTCAAGAGATGCGAGGACAATATAATGCTTGGAAGCGAGAGACAAACGAAACAGTACACAATCCTTGGTTAGACCTACATCAGTTTACGATTTATTTGCCTCATCCAGAGCAAGAATATGAAGATGTCACCCTAGAGGAAGGACTAAGTAAAGGCTATAACGTTGAAGTTAAACCTGTTAAGGAGCTAAGCGAACTAGTTTATAACATTCCTGAAGGTGGTCATTTTGTGGTGGTGCTGAAACAGAGTCGAGTAAATGGAGATTTTGCGATCGCTGCTACTGGGGTTTTTGTGCGCTCATTGGCTCTTCTTAGTCTGGATGTGATTATCGATCCTGATGAGGGGGAATATCAATCCCTGGTGGTTAAACATCCAATTATTCGCGACTATCCTCAAGACTGGGAAACTAAATTAAACCTATTTTTACAGGGAGAAACTACAGGTGAAGAATTACCCCGTCTAGTGGGATATGTTGATCGTAGTTTGAATCGAGATTATCGCTCTCCTTCTTGGAGTGATGTTTACTTAGCCGCCAGTGATTTTACAGTTTTTTAACAGATAACTACAAGATTAAATCCCAAAAAACTACAGCCCTAAGTGGCAAGCATGCTACAACCAAAGCGAATCAAATTACCATTTGATGTCAGACTGCGACTGTGGAATAAAGGTCACAAATCAAGCACAGTGTAAGACTCTGCTAATTCTTCTTGCCATTAATGGAGCTATGTTTTTGGTAGAGGTAATAACAGGAGTTTACGCGGATTCTACTGGCTTGATCGCCGATTCTCTGGATATGCTGGCTGATGCTATCGTTTACGGTATTTCTATTTATGCTCTGGTAAAATCCCAGCTGCGGAATTTTTCAGATGACTTTAGCAGGTTTGGTAATAGGTGATGTTATCAAAAGATTTATTGTTGGCAGTGAACCACAATCTATATTTAATTATCGGCATAAGTGCGATCGCTTTAGCGGCTAATATCTGCTGGCTATGGCTAATTGTTCAATATCGTCAAGGGGAAGTGCATATGCGAGCAAGTTAGATTTTTTCCAGAAATAATGTCATTGCTAATTTAGGCATTATCTTCGCAGGTTTACTGGTTAATCTGTTTGACTCTCGATTTCCCGATTTGATTATCGGTGTAATAATTGCATTGCTCGTATTTCTGGGTGGGATTGAAATTATGCGTGATGTTCGTCGTGAAAGAGTTAACTTGCATAGTGGTATGTAAAGGCGATCGCAATTATCAAAAAACCATATCAATCAATTTAATAACTCAATTTTTTAGCATCAATCATGACTACCCATAACATCACTCTAATTAATAAAGATAAAAATTTTCAGCAAACGATCGCAATTCCTGATGATGAGTACATACTGTCTGAAGCTGTCGAACAGGGTATTAAAATTCCCTTTGAATGCGTTGTCGGTGCTTGCGATGCTTGTCAGGGCAAGATCGTCTCTGGGACAGTAGATCAATCGGAACAAATATTTTTAAATGATCAACAGGTTGCAGAAGGATATATCCTTACTTGTGTGGCTAAACCTACTTCTGACTGCACGATTGAGGTTGAATTAGATCGATACTTATGACAATTTACAGCTAACAGCACTCAAGTTGATCTAAAACAAAGAATCAAGAACAAAATTATTTAAGTTTATTTTTTACAATAAGTTTGGCGACTCTTTTACTGAAAACAAATAAATTTATAATTTATATTTATGTATATTTTAGTCCTCAACGCTGG
>JBCDEP010000154.1:0-15259 GCA_039179675.1 Cyanobacteria bacterium P01_G01_bin.67 | reverse complement strand
TTTCTGATAACATTCCCAAATGTAATAATTTAAATGATTCATAATTTCTTACATCTGAAAACAGATTTTGATAAGCTTGACAATAATGATCGATAAATCCCACTGTTGGTGACGCTTCTCTGGTTGGTGTGACCATCTTTTACTGCGTTCTTAATTTTTGGCTATTCTTCTCATCTTACTACCCTATAGTTATAAAAGAGGGATTACCCCTTCCAGCGATCGCCCGAAGTGGTTTCTAATTCTGCTTCTTGTTCAAGAACAAGATTATTATTAGTTTTATTCATAAAACATGTCTTGATCGATAGATTTGGCGATCGTGTATGTTTTCGGCTTGGAATAGCCACAGCAGATCTAAATAAAATATTAACTATTCCACTTCTGCTTTATTAGGAGTATATGTATAAAACACTACAAATATGAAATGGGCAGAAAACGAGAATTTAAGTCTCATAGTGATCTCCCTCTCCATAACCCCATCTCATAAATTAAAATTTTAAATATGCCTCAATAACATCCAGATGAATACCTTCACCCTCGATCTCCAATCAATCGAACTAACTCAAGAACAGTTCTACCAACTGTGTGTTAATAACCGCGATTTACAAATCGAACGTAATGCTAACGGAGATTTAGTAATTATGCCTCCAACAGGCGGACAAACAGGTAATCGTAACGGCAGATTAATTCAACAATTGTTCAATTGGTCGGATAGTAATGGCACGGGCATTGCTTTTGATTCTTCCACTGGGTTTATCTTGCCTAATAGTGCAAATAGATCTCCCGATGCTTCTTGGATACCCTTAACTAAATGGGATAAATTAACGGATCGAGAAAAACAACGATTTTTGCCTTTATGCCCAGATTTTGCGATTGAATTACTATCTCCCAGCGATAATTTGACAAAGACACAGGAGAAGATGCAAGAGTATTTAGACAATGGCATGGTGTTGGGTTGGCTGATTAATCCCGTGCAGCAACAGGTCGAAATTTACCGTCAAGGTAAACAGGTAGAAACTTTAAACGCACCTGATAGTTTGTCAGGAGAAAATGTATTGTCAGGGTTTGTGTTAGATCTGCAACCTATTTGGTAATTGATTACTCTAACAAAAATAAGTGTCGCCCAATATAAGCAAAGCGATCCGAAGGCTACGCGGAGTGTAATCGCTTCTCCTAAGAATCAACTAGCGATCGCCCAATATTCGGCTATCTAAATTATCGGAAAACTTATTAAATTAGGGCTATTCAGCCTTCTTTGCGACTATAAATATCGCCTTATCTTTACTGGGTTGCCATTGATAGTTGATCGCAAAACCAGCATCAGTCAGACTCTCAATTAAATGCTGTACGGTAAATACCCTAACGAGGGGAAAGAAACCTAAAGCTTTGCCAATAGGGGCAATTAATTTAAACCAGCTCATAGCATCTCCCAGACAGGTGGTACTAGTAACGAAAATCCCTCCTGGTTGCAGCATTCGATAGACTTTGGCGATCGCTTGTTCTTTACTTTCTAATAAATGTAAAATACTTAATCCCAACACTGCATCATAGCTAGAGTCTTCTACCTCTAATTCTTCAATCGTTAATTCTTCAAAAGTCACATTACTAATACCTGCTGCATCAGCCTTATCTTGAGCAATTTTAATCATTGCCGATGAAATATCAGCTCTAATATTCTAATATGCTTGACTTAAGGTGTATGAATGATAGCAGTCAATCCTGTACCACAGCCAAACTCCAGTACTGACATCTCAGGATTAAAATAACCCTGTGTAACTTGCAATTTTTTCTGGTAAGATACCTCATCTGCAATGGGTTGTTGGGAATATTTATTGGCAATCTTGTCCCAAAATTTAGTATTGGTACTCATTAACTTCTCCTAAGACTGAATATCTACAAACGTCTCAAAAATCGATCAAGTAATGAATGTTTATCCAGATTAAATGCTCTTGAAAAGTTGTATACAAATCGCGAAGTACTAATCTCATGCTCACTCTGACAATATGCAGAGTGAGCATGAGAGCTGCAAACTATTTGGTAATCTCTAACTGCTTTAAAAAAATTCTAAGTTTTACCCAATCTTAAATTAAAGTAAAGCGATCTCCTATCCTAAAGAATGACAGTGCGCTCGCATAATACTTTAAATCCAACTATTAAATTGCTACTTGAGAAGCAACTTTATCCGCTTCTTGCAGCGCAGCATAGAGACGATTTAAGGCTTTAAGATAAGCTCTAGCCGAAGCAACAATAATATCAGTATTAGCTGCCCGACCAGAATAGACCCGATCTTGATGGCGAATCCGAATTGTCACTTCACCAATAGCATCAATCCCTGCGGTAACGGATTGTACAGAAAATTCAATTAGCTCATTAGGAATATTAGTTACTCGATTGATTGCCTTATAGATAGCATCTACGGGACCCGTACCAATGGCAGCATCGGTTAATTCTTCCCCTTCAGGAGTACGCACCGTGACCGTAGCAGTGGGACGAGCGCGATCGCCACAGGATATTTGAACTAACTCTAACCTAAATAACTCAGGGGGTTGCCTAATCTCATCACTGACAATGGCTTCAATATCCCAGTCGCTAATTTCTTTCTTTTTATCTGCAACTTCTTTAAATCTTACAAAAGCTTTATTGAGGTCAGTTTCCGAAAGCTCAAAGCCTAATTCTGCCAAACGAGTACGGAAAGCATTACGCCCCGAGTGTTTACCCAAAATAATTTGCTGGTTATCAGTTAAACCAATGGACTGAGCATCCATAATTTCGTAGGTTAACTTGTTTTTCAACACCCCATCCTGATGAATGCCCGACTCATGAGCAAAAGCATTAGCACCGACAATGGCTTTATTTGGCTGTACCATCACCCCAGTACGATTGGAAACCAAACGAGAAGTTTTGTAGATCTGGTGAGTATCAATATTAGTTAAAGGTTCAGTAGATTCAGTTGGTCTACCTAAGAAGGGATTGAAATACTGACGACGGACATGAAGAGCCATCACTAATTCTTCTAGCGCGGCATTGCCAGCCCTTTCCCCAATACCATTAATGGTACATTCCAACTGTCTAGCGCCATTTTTTACCGCTTCGAGGAAGTTAGCTACCGCCAAACCAAGATCGTTATGACCGTGCACCGAAACCACTGCCTGATCAATATTAGGTACATGATTGCAAATACCTTTGATTAACGCACCAAATTCGCTAGGGGTAGTATAACCAACAGTGTCAGGAATATTAATCGTGGTTGCCCCCGCAGCGATCGCAGCTTCTAAGACCTGATATAAATACTCTGAATCTGTCCTGACTGCGTCCATCGGCGAAAACTCAACATCATCCATAAAGGACTTGGCGTAAGCCACCATTTCCTGGGCAATATCTAAAACTTCGGCACGGGACTTCTTCAACTGATACTCTAAGTGAATATCAGATGTAGAAATAAAAGTGTGAATTCTTCCCTTAGCAGCAGGAGCTAGGGCTTCTGCTGCTGCTTTAATGTCGGCTTTGATTGCTCTGGCTAAACTACAAATTACAGGACCATTTTCCGTACCAACCTCAGCGGCGATCTTTTGTACCGCCTCAAAATCTCCAGGACTGGCAAAAGCAAAACCCGCTTCAATAACATCAACTCCCAGTCTAGACAGAGAATGAGCAATTTCCAGCTTTTCTTCAACGTTCAGGGTTGCGCCAGGAGACTGTTCTCCATCTCTCAAGGTGGTGTCGAAAATGATGATACGGTTTTGTGAATTGTCCATAACCCAAAGCTTATTTTTAGATCGTTGCTGGTTTTTGAATGTTGATTGCGGGGTAATTAATACTGTTATTAGGCATCAGCTTTTAGTGGCTGGTTCGCAACCTGTAAAAATGCTTGCTGTTTTAGATCCCGATCAAGCAACATTACCTATGAATTATAAGCTATATCTCAAAAGAGAAGAAGCAGAAAAACAACGGGATAACACTAGCTGATTTTTAATCAATTTCAAAGGGCGATCGCATTTTTCCCTCTTTAATCTCTTCAAAAGTAAGTCATATTTGGAGCAAAGATCAGGATCGCAGTCATTATGTTCAAACCATGACAGGTTAGAAAAGGCAATATTCTCAACTATTTTTTCACTTAAAGAATATGATTTGGCGATGCCTTCGGCTATGCTTCGCAAATCGCCGCTCACTCCCTTGCGATTGAATTAGCACCAAATGTTCCTGGATGGTATTTTAATCGCGGGCGAGAAAATCGTAGAGCAAGTTAGGATCAACAAGCTTTGGCTGATTTTGATCGAGCGATCGCTCTTAATTCTAATTGGCTCGCTTATTGTTACAGAAGTTAATGTATTCATTTACCCTAGCGGAATTCACCCAATTAATTGCCTTGTTAACCATATCACTGCTTCCAGGTCTCAGACTGAATTACTTCAGGAGAACAGTTGCTCAAACTGCTCATATATTGCTGATAAGTATCTTTTGCCCCCAAAACTGCTGTCTTTTCTCCTGTCTCATTTGCTAAGATCGCGATCGCCATTATCAGTAAGACACGCCGAAAATTTTTCATTTTTTTAGATATTCCTCAGTCTGCTACCAAACAACGTGCAATACATAAGTATTCTTAATATATGACCAGAATCAGAAGCGTGTAATTTTCATTACCTGAAAGCGATCGCGCAATGAGAAATCAGAAATATTTCCTGAGCGCTTCAAAAGTCACTTTTTTCTATATATGAACGAACGTCATTAAGATCGATATAGCGATCAGTGGCGTTACGCAGCTCTCTAGCAATCATGCCTTCCGTCGAGACCACCGTAATATGAGTATTTTTAGAGCGCAAAAGCTCGATTGCTCGTTCAAAATCCCCATCCCCACTAAATAAAATCACTCGGTCATACTGCTCAACCGTGTTGAACATATCAACAACAATTTCAATATCTAAATTAGCCTTTTGCGAATAACGACCAGAAGCATCATCATAATACTCCTTGAGTATTTTAGTTCTCACGGTATAACCCAAACTAATTAAAGCATCGCGAAAACCTCGTTGATCCTGAGCATCTTTTAATCCTGTGTACCAAAAAGCATTGATCAAGACCACGGTGGGGTCTTTGGTAAAATACTCCAAAACTCTTCTGGGGTCGAAAAACCAGCCATTTTTTTGTTGAGCATAGAACATATTGTTGCCGTCTACAAATATGGACAGACGATCTCTCACGTATTTGTTATGAGACTCCATATAATTTTTCCTATAAGGGCTTAAATATATTTAATAGATAAAGTTGACAGCGCAACACCAGCAATGACAGTGGTTGCATCATCACAATTTAATGAATAGACCCGTAGTTACAGCTACGACCAAGTATTAATTAATATAGTTCGGACGATAAGCACTAATTTATATCAGGGAAAAACCCAAATAAAATTTAGTTTAGGTATATTTCATATATATCCCAGTTTAGGACAAAAAAAACCTCAATAACAATTTAATTTGCTCCAGCAAGATTTTTTTACAATTTCTCCAGTGTGTCTTCAGAGCAAAAAGTAAATTTATGGTTAATCTTTGGGGACAAATTTATTGGATCTAACAAAAAAGAGTGGTCTTAAGGCTCTACCAAAGAGCGATCGCCTAATTATCAATGAATTATAGAAATATAGTTTTTGACCATTGTTAATGATATTTAGATAGTGCGGATGGTTCGCTTTATATCTAGTTAATCTTGAAAGTCGATTCAACTAGTTTATGATTGCTGATTACTGACTATAAGCAGTCTATCTGATATTAGTTTGAGATTTATTATGTAAGTGATATTACTGACTTTGCAATTCTCAAAGTCCAACAAAATCATTAGCAGCAAATAGTTATAGGCAAATACTTGATCTAAGTATGACGCAATTCTGCCCTGGTATTTTTTTTAACAGTCAAAAGTTAGCCAAAAAAATTATGGGAAATTTGCAGCAATTGAACTTTGGTTAATTTAAGTAATTTAAATAACCTTTTTCCTGAAAAATCTGAATCTAGTAACGATCAAGAACTAGTTTTCTAAAGGAACAAAAGCAGGGTTTAAAATTGCTATTGTGCAAATACCTATAAAATTCAAATTTTACATGTCAATCAGCTGCGATCAAGACTGTTTTGAGCACAAGTTTTTATAACAGCAGCTCAATTGGATAACCCTCGCAAGCCAGTTAACAACTCATTTTGAGCGGCAAATGCAAGATCACAAATAGATTGCTGCCAGTCTGAGCGATCGCTATAAAAAGCATCTAACATCTCCTGTTTAATCTTCTCGGCTTGCATACTGTTGACATCTCCGTAGGCATGTAGCCAGTGATCAGCTCGTAAGGCTTGAAAGACTTCTGTCTCGGGTATGGTGCCAAACTCATAAGCAGCAGCAATGCAGATTGACTGGGGGAGTTGCTTCTGCAAAGCGGAAATCAAAGTTCCTTGAGGAGAATAAGCAGCAACGGATTTAGCAGTTCCCGCAATAACTAACTTCTCGCCCCATATTTCTGAGACTAGATTTTGTTTTGACTCCGAATCACAAGGTAGACCGATCAGTTGTCCTGTCGCATATTGTCCCAAACCAGTGTGATAGTCC
Source organism: Cyanobacteria bacterium P01_G01_bin.67 (assembly GCA_039179675.1). GTDB lineage: Bacteria > Cyanobacteriota > Cyanobacteriia > Cyanobacteriales > Xenococcaceae > Waterburya. The sequence goes on along the minus strand of JBCDEP010000154.1, from coordinate 8,680 downwards.
AGTAGCCCGACTACTTTTTTATCTAGCAAATACTGATTAATAATTTGATGAAATATACGATTCGACCAAGTAGGAACTTCGCCACCGTAGAAAGGAGCGTACCAATAGTGATATTGTCCTTGAGCTAAAGCTTCTATTCCCGATGGTTCATGATGTAGATACTCAGCAATTTGCGACAAAGTTTTGACCTGAGTCTCTTCTGTCCATTGAAGAGGAACAATTATCTCAGCTAAATCATCATATAAGACGTTCTGCGGTAATGGTTGTTGAAAATCGATAAAGTTACGGTTAATGTCTACTCCATCTTCATTGACCCTCCTTAAGTCACTCATTCCATAAGGATTTAAACCATGAATCATGGCGATCGCCACTTCCTTATCTGCCTGGAGATGCCACCCTGTTCTCATTGAGCCGACTTGAATACCTGAACCACAGTATCCTTCTACTCCATGAGTTCCTGAGATTAACACTAGTACTTTAGGGGCAGCAAGATCGCCAAACCAAGCTAGATCTAGGTACAGTTTTTCCCCTGCTATGCCTCGCAGCGGATGCTGCCAAGATCTGATCAAAGTAGCATCATCTGAACTAGCAGCCAGGAAATTATGACGAGCCTTGGCATATTTGGAATCAAAATGAACAGGATAATCCTCTTGTGGCATATTTTTAATTACTGATGACTGATTATCTTAATGTGGTTCAACCGTAGAGATTTGAGGTGCAATTAATTATTTATTCTACCTTTAGGAAAACCGTGAGTTGAATAAAATTGTGAGGGCAAGGTATTTTCGCTACCAAAACTTTTCTCTCTTTTGGAGTCAATTCTGCTTGAATGACTAAAAACTAATTACTTTCTCACCAAATAATGTAAAAAAACCTCCTGCTCAATCTGCTTAACTGCTAATAACTGTAGTTTTTTAGACTGGGACTGGATAAATCCTTTACCACCCACGGGAGTTGGTGCATTGCCGCCAAAAATCAGAGGACAAACAGTCAACCACAGTTCATCGATCAAATCCACCTCCAATAGAGATGCTACAAGCTCTCCACCACCCAAGATAGCGAGCTTATTCAAGCCCAATTCTTGCAATTGAGCAAAAGTTGCTGCCCAATTAATGGTGGAATGATGTTCTTGAGTACCGTGGACAATTAAAATCCGCTCAAATCCCGATTGAGAACGCCATGATTCGGCACCACTAGGAACAGTAATCAACCATCTTGGGACTGGTTGCTGAAAAAACCGCCATTGAGGGTCCAAATCTCCTGATGCCGAAACTACGATTTGTACAGGCTGAGGCTGTTGCGATCGCAACCTTCGCTCCTGAAGTAAGATGGGATTAGACACAGACATAGTAGTACCATAAGATCTGAGGGTAGCCGCACCAAATAAAACCCCATCAACCAGAGAAATCTGTTGTTCCAAGTGTGTTTTGTCATGTGCAGAACCAAAGCGGGCGGCAGCACGTTGAAAGTCAGCAATTTTGCCATCGGCAGTCATTGCCAAAATAGCTACGTTATGTGGTCGATAATTCATTGATCGAGATAAAATTATTAGCTTGGCAGCAGTTGCCAATTATTCTGGTTATGTCGGAAATTAATTTTTGAACTAAGCGGCATGGCAAATGGAATTTGAATGGATATCATTAAAATACAACAGTAGAGATATAGTTAAAGCGTGAGCCTAAATCCTTTCTTATGGCACCTGGTCAATCCTCCTTCAGACGAATCTTACTTTCGCGCATTCTTTTAGTTAGTGTTCCAGTCTTATTGGTAGGAGTATATGTCACTTATAGGAAAGCTCGCTCTGCCTTTTTGGAGACTGCGAGACAAAATCTAACCGAAAGTGCAGTCCGCAAAGGGGAAAGCGTCAAGCAATCAGTCGAGGCGCTGCGCAATAATTTGGCAAGTGCCAGTGATGCAGCTGTTTCTCGCTCAGATATTTTGGACGGGGAATTATTAATTGCTCAGCTAGAAGAGGTTTTACCGACTAATGTTTTGTGTGTACAAATTACCGATCTCACCACAAATTTAGTTAACGCCTCTACCTGCAAAGAATCAGTTGAACTAGAGAGTAGTACCTGGCAAAAGAAGAAGCAACGCATTTTAACTACCTCTTCTCAGGTCAATGTCAAGCTGCTGTTGCCCACTACGTCCTTGGTGCGAGATTCAGAGGAAGCTAGTGAAAATCCGCTACGAAGACAGCTCAAACTCTGGTTAACTGCTCCTGTATATGATCGCCAAGGCAATTTAAGTTATGCTTTGAGCGTTAAATCAGCTATCTTAGACCAGGAAATTATTGAACCTGGATCTCTAGAAGGATATCCTGTAGTCATCGATCAAGACGGAACGATTCTGGCTCATCCATTTGTGCAGAGGGTAGGCAGAAATATTAAACAAATGCCTGATGCTCAAAGACTCAGTGAGTTAATGGAAAATGCGATCGCCAATAAATCTGATTTTCTGCACTTATTTTATTTGGAAACTGATGGAGTGGAATTAGTTACAGGATACAGCGCAATTCCCTCTCCTGTAACCAACGCCGAGGGAGAAAAGTGGATTGTGCTTGCGGTCAGCCCTCTGGATGCTGCCCTCGAACCCCTCAAGGATATTCGTCAGGCATTAGTGGGTATGACTTTGGGTTTAATTGCCGCCTGTTCCTTAGCCACTATCTATGTCTCCCGCGAATTGGCTCGTCCTTTAGAGCAGATTAGAGATTATTCGCTCAAAGACGATCATTTGCCATCTAACAGTGATCGCTTGCCCGAAAACTTCCAAATTCGTGAATTTAACCAACTTTCCTTATCTCTTAATGATATGGTCAGTCGACTTCGGGAATGGGGAGAAGAAATTGTTTCGGCTTGGGAGGAAGCACAGGCTGCCAACCAGTTGAAAAGCGAGTTTTTAGCTACTACGTCCCATGAATTGAGAACTCCTCTCAATGGAATTATTAACTGTATTCGCGTGGTTCAAGATGGCTATTGTGACAGTCCTCAAGAAGAACGTGATTTTTTACAACAGGCAGATGATGCGGCAATTCATCTTTTAGGCATCATTAATGATGTTCTCGATATTTCCAAAATTGAAGCAGGCAAGCTTTCCGTCACCATCGACCAAGTCAACTTAGGGAAAATACTTCATGAGGTAGTAGATCTACATTTAGTCTCAATTCAACGCAAAGAGTTAACTTTAGAGATACCTGTCTGGGGAAAAGAGCTTTATGTTCTAGCTGATGCAGCAAAGCTGAAGCAGGTTTTAATCAACATTGTTAGTAATGCAGTTAAGTTTACCGATTATGGCAGTATCAAGATTGCGATCGACATTCAAGCTGTAACTCAGGGTGAGGAATTTAACCGAGAGTCCAAAGATTATCAACGTCTGTTACCCTCTAAAGCCAAGCATCAAGATTCAACTTTAACAGAAAGTTTGTTGTCGAATGAAGTTTTAATTACAACCGAATCCAGCTTATCTAAGATTAATCATCAGCAGCAAGACCGACTACAGTATCCACTTCAGCAAGCCATAATTACCATCATTGATACAGGTATGGGCATTGAACCAAGTCAACAACATAAATTATTTAATCCTTTTGTAATGATTGATGGCTCTACCACCAGGAAATTTGGCGGGACAGGCTTAGGCTTGGCAATTTCGCGCAATTTGATGGATTTAATGCAGGGGAGCATTGCTCTCCATAGTGCTGGAGTAGGTAAAGGGACGACAGTAACCATCACAATTCCGTTAGCAGAAATTGTCTCTAACTCTGATGTGCCTAGTCAATCGTAATTAATTACTAAATAATTACTTGCGATCGCTCATTATCATTCTTTTGCTTCGGGCAAGATCAACATCGCATCGCCAAACGAGTAAAAACGATACTGAAGTGCGATTGCCTCTTGGTACAGGCTCAATAAGCGTTTTCTTCCGATCATGGCACTAACTAGCATTAATAAACTAGAGCCAGGTAAATGGAAATTAGTGATTAAACCATCCACTACCCGCCACTGATAGCCAGGATAAATAAACAAATCTGTTTGCCCACGAAAAGCAACTAGCTCAGTTGACTGAGATTCTTTAACAGCCCCTTCCAAAGCTCTGGTAGCAGTTGTACCCACCGCAATAACTCGACCACCATTAGCTTTAGTGGCTCTAATTTTAGCTACTGTTTCAGCGCTAACCTCAACCCACTCTTGATGCATCCCATGATCGGTAATTTGTTCCACCTCCACAGGACGAAAAGTGCCAATTCCCACATGAAGCGTAATATAGGTTTGTTCAATACCTCGCTGCTGTAGCTTATTCAATAATTCTGAGGTAAAGTGCAAGCCAGCTGTCGGCGCAGCGATCGCTCCTGGTTGCTGGGCATATATTGTTTGATAGCTGTCGTTGGCAGCATTCTCGTTAGTAATATAGGGGGGTAAGGGTAGTTGTCCATAGTAGTCCAAAAATTGCCACAAAGACTTAGTTGGAGGTAATTCAAATTGAATAATTCTCCCCCCTGTAGCCTCGTCTTTTGCCACCACCGTCCCCTGAAGCTGCCACTCATCTGGAGGCTGGCGATCGCCTACTAGATCAAAGCTGATTTTTGCCCCCAGGGAAAACCTTTTACCAGGCTTGACTAAGGCTAGCCAACAGTTATCTCCTCGCTCTTCGATTAGGAGAACTTCTACCTTAGCCCCTGTAGCTTTGTGACCATAAAGACGAGCAGGAATGACCCGAGTATTATTTAAAACTAAGAGATCTCCTGACTTGAGCCAGTTCACCAAATCAGAAAAATTGCGGTGGGTAGATTCAGACCGTGAATTTACGATCAGTAAACGAGAGCTATCTCGGGGAACGGCAGGAGCTTGAGCAATAAGCCTTTGGGGCAGTTGATAATTGTAGCTAGAAAGCAGAAAATCCTGATTCATTCTTCGGTTGGAGTTGATTTTGCACGGCAAGATTTGGGTAATATCCCCTATAGCAAATTTAAAAGATCGGGTGCTTTTCCCCAAGCGCAATTGCCTTATTTATTGTCAGACTAGATAATAGGTTTAACGAAAACACTGTTTATGGACTATCTCTATTTCCTGGCGAATGCCAGCGTGACTTTGAGAACAATTGAATATCTCCGCAATATGGAGCATACCGTAGATGCTTCACTAACTGTAATTCATCAAATTGATGGCTGGGTGGTTAAGATTCGTTTTCCCCAGGCTCTAGAACCCAAGCTGCATGGGAATCTCTGCTCATTTATGTCTGAATTAGGCATTGCCTATGTGCCAGAAATGCGCCTAAAAATGGTTTTTTGGAGTTTGGAAACAGGGCAGTCTCCTGTGGAAGTAATGCGACGTTACCAAGTTGCTGTTGTTTCTTATGGTAAGCCAGACACCAAAGACATCGAGGCATTTCGCCAACAATTTACTAGAGGCTTAGGTTATTGTCCAGAAACTTTAGCCTAGTTGCTACGGGACAAGTAAACAACTCAAGACAATTACTCCCGTAATCAGCATTATTCCCGATGGCATAAACTTACCCGTTTTCGTTAAGCGAATCCCAAATACCACTAATAACAACAGAACAATAATTCTACTAGCTAGCAAGCCGAGATTCGCTCCTTGAATCTGCATTGCTGCGGACAGTAATAGTAAAACTCCGCTGAGACAGCCAGAAATAAGTGATGGTTTACTTCGAGATTTGAGATAACCCCAGATTCCTCCTAGTCCCGCAAGCAATCCATAGACTATGGTTGCTGAGATAGCTACTATATTCATCGGTAGTTAATTAATTAGTTAATAGTATTAGATCATACTGTCAATATATGACGGTATGGCTATTTACATTGAACAGTTGTTAACAAATAGTGTGATGATAATTTAAGACAAAAGATTTAGAAACTAGCAATAATATGCAAAATTCTTTGAATATCATTCAGTTGTCCAACGATACGTCTTGCAGGTTTGGGGGATACTCTAATTAACGTGGGAGTAGTTACTACCCGATGAGCTACTGCCTGCTCAGGATTTTTGGCTACGTCAATAACTTTTAAAGTGTAGGGATTGATTAAACCTTCTTCTAACAACTGATGAATATTGCTGAGGGTTTGTTCAGCATTGAAATCGTCACTAGAAATAAATAAACGTAGAATATATCCTTCTGTTACTTCAATCTGAGCCTTATGACCAGATATCGAAGACAAATTTTCGTCACTCAACTTGGTTGAATGCTTGGGATCATGACGAATAATCAGATTATGTCTAGTCCAAAGTTGCGGGAAATGTGAGCGATAAGTTTCAATTACAGCGCGGTTGCAGTATTCTTCCTGCCAAGGGGCAAGATGCCACTCAGTCTGCTGTTTCAATTCAAATATTCCTTGCAGTAAAGGGATGTAGCGCTCTACAGCAGGGTAAACTTCCGCAATAGTTTTGAGGCGATTTGTTTGTGGATCTAACCAGCGCTCTATGGTCGCGGTGAATCCTGGAACTAAAAAATGGGGAGAATCTGCTAAACCCATTGTTTCCTGTAACCCCTGACAGAGATGAATGTGCCATTGAGTTTGTTTATGGGGATCGATACCGTAAATCAAATCTCCCCCAGGGGTAAATAATGCAATACCTTTGAAAACTTGAGGTAATACCGCTGCCATCTATCATTTATCAAGAAGTTTGTTTTGCTGTGCTGGCATCGTCAGCTCAGTAGTCCCATGCTAGAACTGCTGATAATTCTCATAATTTAGACCACAAAAATAACCTGATTGTCTAGTCTAAAAGATATTTAGAATAAGCCTGAGCAACAAGCGCATGAATATTTCAATGGTAAATGATAAATGTTCAATGATAAATGTACTTATACTCTTCCCCTCAGCATCATTGCCATTTCGTTGGGGGTTGGAGACATTTCCAGAGCCACTTCTTCGGTGATTCTACCTTCTTCATAAAGGCTAAACAATGCTTGGTTAGTGGTAATCATGCCATCATAATCTCCATCAAGCATCAAATTATGGATTTCATCATATTTTCCTTGTTTAATGTAATCTTTTACAGTTTCTGTATTGACCATGATGTCGTGATACGCGGCTCTTTTGCCATCAGTGGTACGGCATAGTCCTTGAGAAATCACTGCTACCAAAGATTCAGATATAGCAATTCGCATTGCATCTTGCTCTTCTGCACTATAAAGAGTCAAAATCCTTTCAATGGTTTTAATCGCACTGTTAGTGTGTAATGTACCCATAACCAGGTGACCAGTTTGAGCTGCTTTCAGCGCTGTATTAACAGTTTCGCGATCGCGCATCTCTCCCACCAAAATAATATCGGGGTCTTCCCTTAAGGCTGCTTTGAGGGCATTATCAAATTTGCGGGTATTAATCCCGACTTCTCTTTGTTTGATTAGAGAACGTTTGCTCCGATGCACAAATTCAATCGGATCTTCAATCGTAATAATATGCTTGGCATGTTCTGTATTGATATAATCCACCATTGCTGCCATCGTCGTTGATTTACCAGAACCCGTGGGACCTGTAACCAAAATTAAACCCTTATGCTCATCAGAAATATCTTGGAAAACAGGCGGTAAACCTAGCTGCTCCATAGTAAGAATCTTGAGGGGAATTAAGCGCATTACCAGCGCAGGACCCCGTAATGTATCAAAAATATTAATCCTCACTCGGGCGAATTCATATTGGGTCGCCCCGTCAAATTCTAATTCCTCTTTAAATCGCTCTACTTCTTCATGGGACAAGATCTCATACAGCCAACTCATAAAGGTATTAAGATCTGTTTTGGGATATTCAGTCAGAGCCATCTCCCCGCGATCGCGCATTCGAGGGACTTCTTCTACTCCTAAATGAATATCTGAATATCCTTGAGAATAAGCTTTTTTAATAATATATTCCAAGGATGGTTGACCTGAAGACCTTTTTGGGCGATTGTTTTTAGAAGGTACCTTAGCTGCTTGATGACCTTGATTCTCTTTTAAGTTTTGTGTACTTGGTTTGGTCTCCGCTACAGAGTTTTGACTAGTTCTACCGATGGTAGAAGGCGGTGGTGGCGGTAATGGTTGCGAACCGACTCTTTGATTCATGCTGATTATTATTATGAGTAACTATCATCTTTTCTTATGTTTAGTATGCCCAGACGTCATGACTTTCTAACAATTTTCCAGCCTACTTTCACCCCCCTAACTACTATTTTTTGGTAAATATATTGCGCTCTTCTGCATATAAATTATGTTTATATCCTTGCTTTAGCGAACAAGCCAAAACTGATGTTCCTAGTTAATAGCTCGCTATTAGGTAGCAAATTTTTCCTGGAACGTGCTTAAGAATTGCTGATATCCCGAAAATTAATCAGCAGTAGTACACGAATAAATATCCTTTGCTTGAACTTAGTTAGAAGCTCGCTTAAACAATCAGCAAAAAATCAAACAAACAGTTAATCAACTAAAATTTATCAGCTTTTTGTTTTATATTTAATTTCATATTTAATTCTAATTCTCTACCTATTTAAACCATATTTATCTACAACAACAGTAGGTAATTTTGCCTACCAGCTGTGACTTTCAGAGTTACTAAAGCATAAGTCAGTAAATAATAAAAATATTACAAACTTCATCTGTCTTTTTTTTAAATGCTTAAATTACCTAAAAAACCTTGGGGATCAACAAAAAAGAGTATATTAGTACAAAGCAAATGATAATTCGTTGATCG
>JBCDEP010000264.1:0-4184 GCA_039179675.1 Cyanobacteria bacterium P01_G01_bin.67 | reverse complement strand
TAATTATTAAGGTCAATATTTTTTAGAGTAATTTGGTAGCTTTTGCTCGTTATGAACAAGTTTTTGTCTAAGTTTTTCTACGTAACCAGAGGTAAACATAGAGCTTTTTTAGCAATTAGCTGCTTATTCGTAGTTAGTTCAATATTTGAAATGCTTGGTGTTGGCTTAATGGGTCCTTTTGCGGCAATGGTCACTGACTCGGAGTTTATTAAAAATACTAGCTGGCTAAATACCTTATATACAAAATTTTCTTTTGATTCTAGTCAGCAGTTTATACTTTTCTTCGGTATATTTACCATTGTTGCTTTTTATATAAAGGCTGCATTAGGTTTCATAGCGCAGAAAGCGATCGCTGAATTTTCTCATAGTTTAAAAGGTGATTTGTCTTCTAAACTAATGAAGTCTTATTTGTCGGCTCCTTATACTTTACATCTAACTAAAAACTCAGCTGATCTGGTTCAAAGTGTAGTTACATTTACAGATCGCTTTTGTATTGGATTAGTTTTATCTTTACTAACAGCTATATCTAATGGTGTTGTTATTATTGCTTTAGTTTCTCTCTTGGTTTCGACCAATGCAGCAGCTTCGATTGGCATTGGAGTAGTGTTACTAGTTGCTCTGGCGGTATTAAATCCTTTGAAGGAAAGGCTGGCTCGCTGGGGGAAAGCTGGTTTTGACGCTTCTGCTGAAATGATTCGCATTCTGAATCATGGACTAGGCGGACTTAAAGAGACTAGAATTATTGGCTGTGAGCCTTATTTTGAAGCGCAAATGGCGCAGGCTGCTAATAAGTACTCGAAAAACATGGGCTTGGCAGACAGTTATGCAAATTTGCCTCGTTATATAGTTGAGGCAGTAATTATTAGTTTTCTAATTACTTTTGCCTTTTTATTCGTAACCTTTAACCAAGAGAATACTCAGAACCTGACCTCAATTTTTGGGATATTTGCGATCGCCTCAATTCGTTTGTTACCAGCCACAGGTAATACTATTTCCTGCATCAGCGTTATTAGATATAACATTCATTCTCTTGATTCTTTATATGCTGAACTGAAGGATGCAGAGAAATATGAAGCTCAAAATAATGACATAAGTTTGGCTGCTAAATCGAACAACCAACAAAAACTAGACTTTCAACAACAAATCTCTGTAGAAAGCCTGGTTTATCGATATCCTAATGCCGAAACTAATGCTTTAAATGATATTAGTTTGGCAATTGAAAAAGGTCATTCCATTGGCTTAATCGGTAAATCTGGCTCGGGTAAAACAACCTTAGTCGATGTTTTGATGGGTTTGCTGACGCCTCAAGGAGGAGACATCTTAGTTGATGGTGTTTCTGTTTATAGTCAGTTACGTGCTTGGCAAAACCTAATTGGTTATGTCCCTCAGTCAATTTTCTTGATTGATGACACCTTAGAAAGAAACGTTGCTTTTGGTGTACCAGACAATCAAATTGATCGTCAAAGAGTAGAAAAAGCGATCGCCGCAGCTCAACTAACCGAGGTTGTTGCCAGATTACCTATGGGTCTCAATACCAGCGTTGGCGAAAGAGGAGTTTTGCTTTCAGGTGGTCAACGTCAGCGGGTGGGAATTGCTCGCGCACTCTATCACGAGAAAGAAATTCTGGTGTTTGATGAGGCGACCGCAGCTTTAGATAACGAAACAGAAAACCTAATTACCGAAGCAACAAAGGCTCTTTCTGGTAGCAAAACAATAATTATCATTGCTCATCGTCTAAGTACCATTGAACATTGTGATCGCATCTATCGTTTAGAACAGGGTAGCGTAACTCAGTCAGGGAATTATCAAACTGTGGTGCTAGACCAGTAATCTTACTTATTTCGCGGTGATATCTCAGCTAAAAACATTTAGTTCTTATATTTAAATTCTTATTAATCTAAAAATGAAAGTAGCATACGTTACCACTTACGATTCAACCAGGCTGACGGGAGGAGATGAATGGTCGGGAACTGGATATCATATTGCTCAAGCTTTAGCATCTCAGTCAATTGACCTTAACTATGTTGGTCCTCTACAAGATTCGCTGCAATTTAGAATATTGCGTAAGCTCAAGCGTCATTATTACGAAGTTATACATCAAAAAGGCTACGAAAAAAATCCCGACCCACCAACTTTAAAAAATTATGCCCAGCAAGTAAAACAAAAGCTTTCTGGCGCTCAAGATGAAATCGTTTTTAGTGCCACAGTCGACCCCATTGCCTATTTAGAATGCGATCGCCCGATAGTATTTTGGGCAGATGCGACCTTCGCTGGTATTGCTGATTTTTATCCTCAATACAGTAATTTTCATGACGATGTGGTTCAAGATTGGCATCAAATGGAGCGTTATGCTTTGGAAAAGTGCCAACTAGCAATCTATTCTTCAGATTGGGCGGCTCAATCGGCAATTGAGTTTTATCAAGCTGATCCACAAAAAGTAAAGGTTGTTCCTTTCGGTGCCAACATTACTAACCAACTAGATATATCCCAGGTTAAACAGGCAATAGAGGCTAGACCATCAGATGTCTGCAAGCTGCTTTTTATTGGTGTCGAGTGGCTCCGAAAAGGCGGAGATGTTGCTTACAAAGTAGCAAAACAGCTAAATAAGGCAGGTTTACCAACAGAGTTAACTGTAGTCGGTTGTCAACCTGAAATTGATCAGCCAATTCCCGAATTTGTAAAATCACTAGGCTTTATTAAGAAGTCTACTGCTGTTGGCAAAGAACGTCTCAATCGTTTGATTTTAGAGTCTCATTTTCTAATTTTGCCCTCCATCGCCGACTGTACGCCGATGGTGTTTGCCGAAGCTAATTCTTTGGGGGTTCCCTGTATATCAACTAATGTTGGCGGGATTCCTAGCATCGTAAAAGATGGCGAAAACGGTAAGCTTTTTGCTCCTGATAGCGAAATTAGCGAATATTGCGGATATATACAGGCTCTGATGTCAAATTATGACCAATATCGATCATTAGCTTACTCGGCATTGGATACTTATGAATCTCGGCTGAACTGGCAAGTTGCAGGAGAAAAAGTTAAAGAGCTACTGGCAGAGATTATTTAATTTTTAAATTTAACCAAACATATTTAGCAATTATGATCCCAAAAGTCTATTTTTACACCACTTCTACAGAAGGACCTCCAGAAGGAGCATATTTTCAAGATTTAATTATTAATCTGGCGACAGGATTTCAGCAGTTAGGAATTGAATTTTATGCTAATTATAATTACTGGCAAATCTCTCCCGATAGCGATCGCACTTTGCTCAAAGCTAGTCCTGATGTGACTCATCATGATTGCGATATTGTAGTTTTAGAACGGCAATACTATGAAGAGAATCGCTGTCTACCAGAAGGTTTATTTGCCCCCAACCGTCAATACAAAACTGTTTATCTTGATTGCAACGATGGTATTCAAACTTTGTCTTGGTTGCCTGAATTTAGAGATTTTGATTTTATCTTCAAAACTCATTACTCTAAACATACAAAATATTCTAAAAACTTTTATCCCTGGGCGTTTGGTCTTTCAGAGCGAGTATTAAAGGAACTGGAAACAGAAGTACCTTGGACAGAAAAACAACCATCTTTATTAGTTAATTTCCGCAACCAAAAGTTTAGCCATTCTTTGCGAGGTTACATTCAAAAAACCTTTGTAACCCAAATTCAAGAAGTCTTTTCCATCAATACTGCTTCAGATGATGCCTCGGCGTTTCCTCAAGATCCTTATCACTATCTACGATGGTCGCAAACTGGCAGAAGACATTACCCCAATTACTATAAACGATTATTAGCATCTCAAGCCTGCGCTTGTTTTGGTGGTTTTTTCTTAGGACCTTGGTTTACCGACTTTCACGACCGAATTTCTCACTACATTTCCAAAGGAATCAGTATTTTAGGCGTAAAAACTAATCGTATTGGTCAGTGGGATAGTTGGCGACTGTGGGAATCAATGGCAGCAGGCTGTGTTACTTTCCACGTCGATTTTGAGAAGTATGGTTTTGAACTGCCTGTGATGCCAGAGAATTGGCGACATTATATCGGTATTGATTTAGATAATATGTCTGAATCGATTGAGAGGATCATTGAGCAACCTGAGCTTTTAGAACATATCTCTCGCGAAGGTAGAGCCTGGGCAATTGAAAACTATGCTCCCAAAGCTACAGCATTGCGTTTCTTGTCAACAGTTGC
>JBCDEP010000248.1:0-5630 GCA_039179675.1 Cyanobacteria bacterium P01_G01_bin.67 | reverse complement strand
TGTCATTATTTCACCAAATTTATATTTATTAATTAAAATATTTTTTCCTATAATGCTCAAGCACACAAATCTTAATGAAGAGCAAGGTTTTTGCTAATTTATAGATCGTGTTTTAATAATTAGTTCAACAATCCAGAGTAGATAAAAGAGTTAAGATAGATTCAAGACAACTTTCAGTCTGGGTTTCAAGCTGTTGAACTGGAAAAATTGTCAACTCAAGTAAAAGCAATAATACTTACCATTACTTACCATACAGTGAATTTTGATTGAGATTAATTGATTCATTTGTCCAAAATACTTACTCTCTTCTCTGGATAAGAACAACAATTAGAAATATCAATGCTAATATAAAACCTGAGAATCAATAGATTAGCGATTAAGTTTGTATTCAGTATCAAAGGTTTTTCCGTAGAGTATTGAGATATTTCTTTTCTAATAATCTTGTCTCTCTAAACACAACACTCAATTGAGCAGACAACAAAAATCATGTCAATTTACATAGGTAATTTATCCTACGAAGTCAATCAAGAGGACTTAAGCGAAGTTTTCACAGAATATGGAACTGTTAAACGGGTTCATATTCCTACTGATCGCGAAACAGGTAGAGTTCGCGGATTTGCTTTTGTCGAAATGGAGTCCGAATCTAATGAAGATAAAGCAATTGAAGCTTTAGACGGTGCAGAATGGATGGATCGTCAGCTAAGAGTTAACAAAGCACGACCCCGTGAAAACAGAAGCTCTTTTGGCGGAAACAACCGCTTTTAAAGCAATAACATAAGATATTGTCGAGCAAACGCTTTTTGAAATTAGTTAGATTGAATTTTTAAAATTCCAATCTATTTTCAGAGGGCGTTTTTTCATAGCCAATTAGATTGAGCTGATGTAGGGATATACTCTGAGGTCATTAAAAACCAATTAATTTATAGTATGTAACTGTATTGTATAATTTGCAACAGTTTTAAATTAATGGTGTCACGGTTCAATTGGTTTTTGGGTATGTTGTTTTTGATGGCAGCTTTTGGTTCGTTGATGAATCCAGCTCCCTATGTTGCGATCGCTTTATTATTTTTCCTTATGGGATTAATACTGTTACCCGCTGTAGATAAACTAATCAGACAGTATTTTCAGCTGCAAATTAATGGAGGAATTAAAACCATAGTTATCCTAACTAGCCTAGTCGTAGTTTGTTTAATTGTTCCACAAGTAGAACCTAACACCTCGAAGTTATTTACTAATCCGATAGCTTATCTTGAAGACAGTATTAAAATGTAGAACAGACTCAGGATGCGGTAATAAAACCTGTTGCTGAAAACAATGGCATTAAAATCTTCCAGAGGATTCTAATGCCATTAATGCACTGCTTGCATTTGCGTAAATTTGGTGATTTATTGGTTTCACCTTGAGGCTTCTTGACTGCCCACAAGAAAAATTTCATGAATGATCCCAGTCAGGCTTGACTGACTTACGATGGTTAAGATAACGGTCAATAGACATTGCTGCAATACAGCCGTCTCCCGCGGCTACGACCGCCTGCTTATAGGGGGTGTTACGAATATCACCAATTGCCCAAACTCCAGGAACGCTAGTAGACATGGCATCATCCACCTTAACCCCACCATCAGGATTATATTCAACTTGATCTCCAGCAAAGTCCGTAATTGGTTTAGAGCCATTTTGATAAACAAAAACCCCTTCAACTTCTAAAGATAAAGGTTCGCTTTGGTCTTTCTGTTTAACCTTAACTCCAGTGACTCCCGCATCACCCCCTTCAATTACTGCCAAACGAGAACGCCGCCAATGTTTAACGTTAGACATAGTGAGCAAATCCTGAGCATGATAATCATCTTGACCTGGATCTTTAAAAGTTATCCAGTGAACCATGGAAGCAAATTTAGTTAAAAACTGGGCTTCTTCCACTGCTTCTGGGTTCAAGCCGACTACAGCCACTTCGCGATCGCGATAAAACGCCCCATCACAGGTAGCGCAGTAGCTAACCCCTCGACCTAAAAATTCTGACTCTCCTTCAAAAGAGGCTCCGCTACGACCCATAGCACCAGTAGCCAAGACCAAAGCTCTGGCGGCAAAAGTACCTTCTGGAGTGTAAACTTTCTTTAGTTCTCCACTAACATCAATACCAAAAACCTGGGCACGCTGGTAAGTTGTACCATATTCCACAGCTTGCTCTCTCATACTGTCCAGCAGCTCTTCTCCACTGACTTCACCAGATACCCCTGGATAGTTAGCGATTTTGTGGGTAATAGCCAGTGCTCCTACCGAGGGATTCTTGTCTAGAATAACGGTTTTGAGATTGGCTCTTGAGGTGTAAAGCGCGCAGGTACAGCCCGCAGGTCCTCCTCCAATAATAACGACATCAAATTCATGTGTTTCCAAAATGCCAATCTCCAGTTAATTGTTAAATTATGGATATTATATTTACCCAGGATACATCTGCCTTGGGTGCAGTTACAAGTATTCTAGATAAAAGTACGTAGTTTTGTGAAACCCTGTTCCAGTTGGTACTAGTTTATGAATAATTTTGTAGAGCTAGGTCAAATAGTTGCGCTTCAAACCTATCCCATACTCTTTGCGACTGTTAGTGGAGCCCATTTATACGGTTTTGCCTCTCCCGATTCTGACTACGATCTTCGTGGTGTTCATATTTTGCCACTACCAGAAATCATCGGTCTTAATGTTCCTCAAGAGACGATAGAGATCTCCGAAATCAACAAAAATTTCGAGCTCGATTTAGTTACTCACGATCTCAAAAAGTTTTGTAAATTATTGCTCAAAAGAAACGGTTACGTCTTAGAGCAGCTTTATTCTTGTTTGGTAATTCATACTACGCCTGAACATCAAGAACTCAAAGCGATCGCCGAGAATTGTATTACCTGTCATCATGTCCATCATTACCTTGGCTTTGCTAAAACCCAGTGGAAACTATTAACCAAAGACAATACCTTGCCCAAAGTAAAATCTTTACTATATCTGTATCGAGTATTACTAACAGGTATCCATCTGATGCAATCAGGAAAGATCGAAGCTAATCTTTCTCAGCTCAATCAAAAATTTAATTTGTCCTACATTCCTGATTTGATTGCACAAAAAATATCAGGTACTGAAAAGGCGATCGCATCTGATTTTAGTTGGGAATTTCATGAGCGAGAATACGCTAGTTTAAGGAATAAACTGACTCTTGCCTCAGCTAACAGCTACCTACCAGACATGGCTACAGCCAAACCTGCTCTCAACGATTTTCTAGTTAGGATTCGCTTAAATATTTAGATACTGATGTTACGCAACAATTTATCTATTGTGACAGGGAACAGGGAAAGGGTCTTATCGATCTATATTTTCTAGCTTATTGAAATATTTATTTTTCGTACATGCGACACAAGTCTTGGTTCTGCATAACTTAAGTTAGTTATTATGGGTCAAAGACTCTGCAAATGCAGTCAATCTTGAATGTCAGATTTTTAGTGTACATAACTTGACGAATAGTTAAATTAATAAGAAGTTCTTTTGGTGTTCCCTCCCTTGACCCAACCTTCCTGATTACTCCAGGGAAGACGAACCCTTTGCCATTTTCCATCAGCGGACTCTTCGAGAATGATAATGCTAGCGTTAGCACCAATTCCACCCACCCTACCTGCATTAATACTGGGTTCGGCTCTTAAGCTTAATCCTTGTGGCCAAGTGACGACTGCTCGATAAGCATTAGCTGGAAGTTCGGGCTCTGGAGCTGGCTGCTCTGATTCTTCAGGCTCTTCAGGCTCTTCCGCCTCTTCCAGAGAGACTGGGAACTCTTCAACTTCAACTTGAGTGGTATTAGATTCTAAAGGTTCAATCTCTGCAAGAGACTCTGTGGTACCAGGAGTAGATTCTGGCAAAACTGTAGGCTCAGGAAATACAGGTTTATTTGGTAGAATAGACATCTTTTTGTAATAAGCAAAGAGCGCCGCTCCAGTTACTCCTGCAATAAGACTAATGCCTAAAATAAACCCCAGGATAAATTGGGCTGTAGCTGATAAACGCTTGATAAAAATAGATTTAGTCATCCCCTAGTTATTTTGACTCTGAATGCGATCGCTTAAGTCACTGTTTTTGGAAGCCAGACGAGCTTTTCCTGCTGCTACCCACTGCTGAAGAAATTCAATCTGCTCTTGAGCAGTTTTAGCCAAAGGAACTATTTGACTAGCAGCCTCCAGAATATCATCTGTGGTAAAGTCACGATTTTGGCTAAAGCCAATGTGCATTGCCTCAATAATAGTTTGCTCAATCTCAGCCCCAGAAAAGTCTGGTGTTTCATATGCTAACCGCTTGGCATCATAATTGCCTAGATTGTGGGGACGCAGTTTAGCTAAATGAACCCGAAAAATAGCTTCTCGCTCAGTTTGATTGGGTAATCCAACAAAAAATATTTCATCAAACCTTCCTTTACGTAACATTTCAGGAGGCAATGCCCGAATATTATTTGCTGTAGCCACCACAAATACAGGCGTATTTTTTTCTGCTAACCAGGTAATAAATGTTCCAAAGACTCTGCTGGTGGTACCTGAATCTCCCTTGCCATCAAGTCCCGCAAAGCCTTTATCAATCTCATCAATCCAGAGAATACAGGGTGCCAGTGCTTCAGCTAATTCAATGGTTTGGCGAGTTCTAGATTCTGATTCTCCCACTAACCCAGCAAACAATCGCCCTACGTCTAATCGCAGTAGCGGTAAATGCCAGTGGTGAGCGATCGCTTTGGCTGTTAAAGATTTGCCCGTACCTTGGATGCCTACTAACAGCAGCCCTCGGGGATTAGGTAAACCATAGGCTCTAGCCTGTTCGCTAAATGCTCCACCGCGTCGTAGTAGCCAGCTCTTGAGATTATCTAGACCGCCAATATCAGAAATTTGTTCTGTAGCAGGATAATAGTCCAAAATCTGCGTCTGACGAATAGATTGTCGTTTTTCTTCGAGAATCAATTCCACATCTTCAGCTTCAAGTTTGCCGTTAGTAGCGATCGCTCTAGTTAAAACTCGCCTAATTCTTTCTAAGGATAGTCCTTGAGCCGCTCGAACTAATTCATCGAGTAGTTGCTCAGACAAATTTTGTCCTGTCGCCGAAATTAAGCGTCCAATTTCAGTTTTAATTTCAGGAGCGGTAGGTAAAGCAAATTCAACTACGGTAATTATTTCGGTCAGTTCTTCTGGAAGCTGCACCTGAGGAGCAATGATCACAAGATTCTTAGGCTGAGACTTCAAACTGCGTGCCACATTACGTAATTCACGGGAAACGGCAGTATCATCTAAGAAACGGTGAAAATCTCGCAGAATAAAAACTCCCCCTGCATTACTGGGCATCTTAGTAATAAATTCTAATGCCTGGAGAGGATTACGTTTTCCGAATCCTTCATGATTCGGATTTTCTTGATAGCCATTAACAAAGTCCCAGATAAAAAGATTGCGATTGCCTAACTTCTCTGTAGCGGTAGCGATCGCTTTTTCAGCTCGTTCTTCTTCTTTAGTGGGCAAATATATTAACGGATAACAGGCACGCAGCAGGAGAGAAAACTCTTCGTTAAAGTTCATTATCGAAAATTATATTAATTGCTTGTTTGAGAAAAATTATCTTATTCTTAATATACG
>JBCDEP010000175.1:0-12942 GCA_039179675.1 Cyanobacteria bacterium P01_G01_bin.67 | reverse complement strand
GTCCTTTTGGCTCATTTTGGCCGACCCAAAGGCAAGCCAGTGCCAGAAATGTCATTGAGCCAGATCGTGCCCGCGCTGAACGAACGGCTTGGCACCGAGGTGACTTTTGTCGAACGCCCCAGCCGCGATTTCATCGAGGCTCAGCCTAAGGGCACTGTGGTCCTGGTCGAAAACACCCGGTTTACGAGCATGGAAGAGGCCAACGACCCAATGATGGCCAAATTCTTGGCGTCGATTCATAAGAAATTTTTAACTTTGGAATGTAATACCAAAGTTTTTTTGTGTTCAAGATTCTTTTTTTTAATAAAATCCCTTAATCAGGGAGGTGAGGAGCAAATGCCAAATAAGAGAAGTAAAAGAAAAAAGACTAGAAAGTACTTCTGTCCTTTTTGCGAGCAAAGATTATGGAGATTAGGACAGACGAAGCATAATTTATTCTATAAAAATGCAGGAGAAATTAGAGACAACACGGGAATGTCTCCGAAGAAAGCCAAGTTGTTATCAATTCAAAGCAGTACCTATTTAGATACAAAGAAGTGGATTGAAGCTTTCTGCTGTCCTAGTCACGGGATGATGTGGTTACTAATTTCAGTTGAAGAAGACAGTTATGAGTATCGACTAGCTCAGGAAAGCGACTGGTTACTAGCCGACAAAACTATAGACCCGAGAATTTCCAATCCTTCAGTCAGTGAGTTTACCCTGAGAATGAGTCGTAAACCTGGTTAGATCTTGCTCAGCTAGAGCAATAAATACTTTAAAAATTAAACCAAATTCAATGATACCAAAAAAAGAATTGTTGAATATACCCATAACTTGCTTACCCTTTGAAGAGCAAATTATGTTGATGCTACGGTGGGCAAAGTTGCGAACTAGTAAAGTTGTTTGTTTAGCCAACGTTCACATGCTGATGGAAGCTTACTGGAACCCGACTTTTGCTCAAGTTTTACATCGAGCAGATTTAGTCACTCCTGACGGCAAGCCACTGGTGTTAATGTTGCGACGTTTGGGAATTAAGCATCAAAACCAAGTAGCAGGAATGGACGTATTCCTAAACCTGTGCGATTTAGCGGAGCAAACAAGTATCAAAGTTTACTTTCTGGGATCGACAGAAAGCGTCCTCGAAAAGATTGAACAGAAGCTAAATCGAGAATATCCAATTTTACAGGTTGTAGGCACCAAAGCGATCGCCAAAGTAACGATTGAAGATATTTTGGCAAAAAAAGATCACGATTTAATTGATGAGATTAACCAGAGCGGCGCTGGTCTTGTCTTCGTATGTTTAGGTTGTCCTAAGCAAGAAATTTGGATGTCCCGTTATCAGGGTTCAATTCAGGGAGTAATGATTGGAGTCGGTGCTGTATTTTCGATGTATGCAGGAATTAATCCTCGTGCCCCCCATTGGATTCAAGGAGCAGGTTTAGAGTGGTTATACCGTCTACTACAAGAGCCACGTCGTCTTTGGCGACGCTACGGTTCAACCATTCCGCCATTTTTATATCTGGCTCTCAGGGAGTTAGCCATACCCTATAAACGAAAATTAAGTCAGGCTCGATGGCAGTTGACCGCCAGAAATGTTGTAGTGGATGTTGACAGTTTAGATTATTCTGCGGAAAAGCTGGGTGAAATTTTGGTTCGGCAAGACATTATTACCAAAGATGAACTGAAGGTAGCTTTGTTACAGCAATTTTCTCAGCCTCAGCTCAAGCTAGGTCAGATTTTAGTGCGGCTTCGCTTGTTATCTCTGTCGCAACTGAAGTTTTATCTCAGAAATCAAAATGATCGATTTGGGGATCTCTTGCTCGAAAAAAGGATTTTAAATCGCCGTAGCTTGAAAAATATTATGACTCTCTGTAGTCAGTCCGAGCAAAAAATTGGTGAGGTAATTTTAGAGCAAAGTATTGTTTCTAAAGATCAGCTTAAGGAGCTATTAATTGAACACTACACCAGGAAGAAAGGTTTGTTTCTGGCGGAAAATGTTGCAGATGCTGATTTATCGCTATTGGTTCGATGAGCGAACTGTCAGCTAGAGAGATTTTACTGCTTCCAATTACCTAAAGCTATATACTGTCTTGGATTAAGTAGTCCCTAAAATATTATGTTGCAGATTAAGCGAAAAGTTGAAGCGAAATTAGACAGAACACGTACCAAATACTTTTTACAGAAAAACATAATTTCTCTACAGGAACTTTATGGTGATAGCTTAAATAAGCTAATATCATTTCCTCCAGAAACAGTAGCTACACCAGAAGCAGTAAATCTTCCTTTCAACCATTTATGCGAAGAGTTAAAGTCAGACAAATATACCGTTCCTAAGATTTATACTGCTAAGTTAGAAGGAGTACTTTATTCTCCTAAATATAATATTTTGCTGACTAAGTCGCGGAAAATTATATTCGAATCGATTCACCCCTTAAATCGAAAGCTGCGTGATTTTGATTTAAAATCAGATTTCAGAATATTGCATAAAGATTTATGTCAATTAAAAGTCAAAAAGATTTCAGGATATTGCAGCATATTTAGGTCTCAGCGAAATTCATTTGCTCATGCAATGAAAGATAATATTCCCAGAACCTTTTTATTGAATCAAGCAGAGTATTCTAATTTAGACAAAATAAAGCTTTTATATTCTGATGAGATAACAGAATTAGAAGCTTTTTTTTTGCCCAACTTAATTCCATCAAATGTAGTTCTAAATTCCGTATCAAGTGAATATTTATATGATATCGAGAATCTAATCTTTCCATCTTTTTTTCATCCTGCACATGCTTGTTATTTTCCCATACCTTATCTAAATAAATTAAAAGCTGAGATGATGCCCAAACGACCGAGAAGAAAAAATAAACGTATTTATATTTCTCGGATTAAATGTAAATCTGAAAGAACCAAACGTCATATTTTAAATGAGTCAGAGCTGATGGAGGAAATAGGTGAATTAGGTTTTGAACGTTATATTCTTGAAGATATGTCCTTAAAATCTCAAGCGGAGCTATTTTATGATGCAGAAACTATTATTGGTGCAGATGGAGCAGGATTATTTTGGACTTCCTTTGCTGAAAAGGCTAAAGTTTTAGTCTTATTCAATAGATATTTAGTACCAGCATTTTACTATACTATTGCAAAAAATTTAGGTCATGAATATCGCCAATTATGTTGCAGCAATATAAGTGAAAATAAAAGTCATCAGAATAGAAATTTTCAAGTGGACATAGCCAAAGTATTAGAATTATTACATAGTTTTTCTGGAGATTATAAGTAAAGCATTAAAACCTAGCATAATCTTATATGCTTAAGCACTTTACCTTATCTAACGCTATATGCTGCAAATAGTTAAAAGACTACTATATATCATTCCAGCTAGTAGATTAAGTATTGCTGTCATGATAATATTATTAATATTTTCTTCTGGGTTAGAGGTAATTGGAATTGGTTCGATCGCACCATTTATTAACCTAGCGGCAAAGCCAGAACTAATTCATCAACATTCAGTTTTTGCTAAGCTATATACCCTGACGAATTTGACAGATGAAAGTCAATTTGTTGCTTGCTTAGGATTGTTGCTAATTCTTGTGTTTTGCACCAAGGTTTTTGTGGCTTGGTTCACTCAAGTATTAATCTTTAAGTTTAGCTGTCGCCAGCAAAGACTCTTGATTAATCAGCTTATAAAGCGTTATTTAGCTGCTAGCTATACATATTACTTGGGTAAAAATAGTTCTTACATAGTTGACAGTGTAATTGAGGTAGCCAATAAATTCACTTTCATTGTTCAGCCTCTTTTTGTCTGTATTGCCAATATCTGTATCTCCATTTCCTTATTTGTACTGCTGTGGTATACCAGCAGTACGGTAATGTTAATTTTGCTGGCAATCTTGCTTCCAGTGATTCTGGTGATCAACTCCTTTAAACAACAGGTGCGGGCTTGGGGACAACAAAATCGTCAAAGTAAACGACAATTGATGCAAACTATCAACCATAGTTTGGGAGGGATCAAAGAAACCAAAGTAATTGGTTGCGAAAGCTATTTCAACAACCAGGTTTCATTTCATACTAAGAAATTGGAAGCTTCACAAAGCAAATTTTTTGGGTTTAATGCTCTACCACGCTCTTTAATTGAGGCGGTAATGCTAACGTCGATCATTAGTGTCATTACTTACTTTTTATTTATTGGCAATGATGTTAATGAACTACACTCAGTTTTGGGAGTATATGCCCTAGCTTCAATTCGGTTTTTGCCTGCTTTTACCCAAGCAGTTGCAGGAGTGAATGGCTTGAGAAATCATAGCTATACCATCGATCAGATTTATGGCGATCTCAGAGAGTTACAAGTAGAAAACGGGCATCAGAATCGCTCTAACCTGCTGATAGGTCAAAACCATCGCCTTAATGGTTTACATCCTAGTGACAAACTAAAATTTACATCAGATATTATCATCGATAATATCTCTTATCGATATCCCCATCAGCCTCAAGATGCCATTCAAGATTTGTCTCTAACTATTAACAAAGGAGATTCCATTGCTTTTATTGGCAAGTCTGGTGCAGGAAAAACCACCTTGGTTGATATTATTTTAGGGTTGTTAACTCCTCAGCAAGGAGATATCAGGGTAGATAATGCATCTATCTATACTAATTTGAGAGCATGGCAGAATTTGGTAGGGTATATTCCTCAGTCCATCTTTCTTGCCGATGACACTGTCAAGCGCAATATCGCCTTTGGCGTTCCCGATGAATTAATCGATATCGATCAGCTGTATCAAGCCATTAAAATGGCTCAGTTGTGGGACGTAGTGGGTAATCTAGCCAATGGCATTGACACGAGAGTAGGAGAAAGAGGGATTTTGCTATCTGGAGGACAAAGACAACGAGTTGGTATTGCCAGAGCCTTATATCACGAACGGGAAATCCTCGTCTTAGATGAAGCAACTGCTGCTTTAGATAATGAAACCGAGCAACTAGTTACCGATGCCATTAATGCTTTAAGTGGCAAGAAAACTTTGATTACGATCGCCCATCGTCTAACTACTGTCGAAAAATGCGATCGCATCTATCAGTTAGAACAGGGACGAATCGTTAAGGTTGGTAGCTACAAAGAAGTAGTCATCAAGTAAATATAATTAAATTCAGAGCGTGAAAATAAATATTTACGGTGTCGGTAGGTCAGGAACTAAAGCTTTACAGCTGTACTTGACCTATATTTTGTGTCAACAGAACCAGCAAGTCTGGGTAAATTATGAACCTTTTAAGTATGCCAATCGCCAGTTAACCACCAGTAATTTAGGTCAACAAATTCACTACTCAAATCCTCTATTCATAGACAATTACCAGTCTATGTCAGGAAACTTAACCTATTTTTGTCAGGATTTAGCCGCTCACCAATATGTCGTCACTAAATTTATTCGAGCTAATGGCAGGATTAATGCCATTAATCAAGTCATGCAGCCTGATTTATCGATTTTAGTGATTCGAGATTTATATCAAGTACTGGCTTCATCGGCGATCGCTAACTGGTGTTTAGTTGAGTCAAAATCGGAATGGGAACGTTTTGTTGCGGAAGCAAAAGAGCGATATCCCATAATTAAGCAAGTTGGTCAGTTAGGAAGACTGTTTTATGCCGATAAATTATTAATTACTGCCGTTTATTGGTTCGTGATGAATATGTCTGCCCTAGATAATCTGGGCAAGACGATAGTTATTAAATATGCAGATCTCAAGCAGAACTCTCTTGGTAAGCTATCAAATTTAGTAACTCACAGGAACTTACCCCTAACCAATTCTATGTTTCAAGGCAGCAATATTCACACCAATTATCCCCTCCAGGATCTAGGGGACAGCAAAAAAATGTTAACCCAAACATCTCTGGCAAAAGTAGCCCACAAAATTGGCGGATTGACGAACAAAGTAGCCAGCAAAACTGGATTAGCCGAAAGTCAGCTTAGTTTGTCTCGGCTGTTATCACGAGCGATTGGCAGTTTATGTGAAATAAGTACAGGCGATCGACTAAATATAGCTCAAAATTCTGTCAGCAAGATCCGCTCCTCTGTTGAGATCAAACAAAATGAGTTTCTAGATCAATTAGTTTCGCAAGTCGAAACCAGATTAGCTAATCTTAGTCACCAGAAAGTTTGACTAAATTATTCAAGCTACTACCAGTAACTAAAGAGTTAACTACTGTGTCCATGATTAAAATCAAGCCGACTATTGACCATGCTGCTAATTGTCCCTATTGCCAGCAAAAATTAACAGCTCAAAAAGTTCTTTGGCAAGGGATGCATACATGTGTCGAAAGTTACTGTAAAAGCTGTCAAAAATCTTTGATAGAAGATCTTAAAGTTGGTCATGCAATAGACAAAGCATATCAAGTCGATCTAGATCGCAATTTAATCTTTGGTCATGAAGGAGGGAAAGAATGGTTAGGGCAACCCTTGCTAGAATCTTTACTCAAGCCGCAAGTAGAGAAAATCAATATTGAAAAAGAAATATTTAAAACTAGCCAGAGAGTAGTGATTCTTAACTGTCTTGATTATCTCTATGGACATTCTCTGCTCAAGCTATTGAATGCTCAAAGACATCTAGACTCTAGTCCAGAACTCGGTCTAGTTCTGATTGTGCCTAAATTCTTGAGATGGTTAGTACCTCAAGGAGTGGCTGAAGTATGGACAGTCAATCTTCCTTTAAATAAAGGTAAATTATTTTATCCCCAGATTAATCAATTTATTCACCAAGAATGTCAAAGATTTGACGAGATCTATCTCAGCCCCGCATACTCTCATCCCAGTCAATTTGATATTACTCGATTTACAAGAGTTCCGAAACACGATTTTTCTCAACCAGAATTTAGGATAACTTTTATTTGGCGAGAGGATCGGTTATGGTGCGACAAAATACCGTTTGGCATCCTGCGGAGATTAAAATTAAATCGAGTGCTGCTGCTACTGCAAAACTGGAAAGTTCAAAGGCTATTTAAAAAGCTTAAGCCGCAAACCCCATCAGCCGCTTTTACCGTAGTGGGGTTAGGGAAAACAACAACCTTTCCGCCCTGGATTGAAGATTTTCGAGTTAAGCAATTTGAGGCATCAACAGAGCAAAAATATTGTCAGATCTATGCCGATAGTCGTTTAGTCATTGGCATACATGGTTCTAATATGCTGTTGCCATCTTCCCATGCAGGAATGACCATTGATTTGATGCGAGAAGAACGCTGGGGTAATTTTGCTCAAGACATTCTTTACCAAGAAAAAGACCCCAGACTAACATCTTTTCGCTATCGATATTTACCAACTCAAACTAGCGTTACCGAAATTTGTACCATTGCTACCAACATGATTAAAAATTATTTTAAGTATCACTTTGCCATGATGATTGATACCTGAGTGCTGACAAGCCGCTTGTTTGACTAATCATTGAAAAGAGCAAATAGGATTAGGTGCCCTCTTAAAACAAATGTCAAATGATATGTTAACTCCTGTAGTTTTTCTAGTATTCAACCGTCCAGATACTACGAAAAAAATATTTGAAGCTATTCGCCAAGCTCAACCCAAAAAACTACTAGTTGTTGCCGATGGCGCTCGTTTAGAGCAACCAGGTGAAGTAGAAAGATGTACTGAGGTGCGTTCTCTGATTAATACTGTTGATTGGGAATGCGATGTTTTAACTAACTATTCCGAGACCAACTTAGGTTGTAAACAGCGAGTTTCTAGTGGCTTAGACTGGGCTTTCTCCCTAGTAGAAGAAGCAATAATTTTGGAAGATGACTGCTTACCCGATCCTAGTTTTTTTCGCTTCTGTGAGGAAATACTAGAGATGTATCGCCATGATGAACGGGTCATGATGATTAGTGGCACTAATATGTTAGAGGAATGGAAATCGGATCTACAAAGTTATCATTTTTCCTATTACGGAGGAATTTGGGGTTGGGCTTCTTGGCGGAGAGCTTGGCAGTACTACGATATCGAGATGAGCTTATGGTCATCTCCCGAAATCAAGGAGCGTATTCGGGATGTTTTGGTGGACAAGGAACAATATCAAAGTAATAAACAAGCTTTCGATGCTTCATATCAGGGCAAAATCGATGCTTGGGGTTATCGGTGGCGATTTGCTCGACTAATACAGTCTGGCTTATCTATCGTTCCCGCCGTCAATTTAGTTTCTAACATTGGTTTTCGTGATGATGCAACCCATACCAAAACTCCACGCTCAGACTTAGCTGAAATTACCACTCATCAATTTCAATTCCCGCCGAAATCGAGTCACTTTACCGTTGTTGATCGTGATTATGACCGCAAAATTTTTGAGAAAAATACCAAAAAACCCCCCATTCTTACCAGAATCAAAAATAAATTGCGATGAACATGCCTAATTTTTTGATTGTGGGAGCAGCTAAAGCAGGAACCACATCGTTGTATTCCTATCTCAAACAGCATCCACAAATTTACATGAGTCCTGTGAAAGAAACAAATTTTTTTGCTTTTGAAGGAGCAGAACTCAACTTTGCAGGAGGTATTAGTCAAGGCTATCTAGCTGATTTTAAAACCAATATTGACGACTACCGCGCTCAGTTTCAAGGAGTAAATAATGAGATCGCCATTGGGGAGGCTTCTCCCTCTTATCTTTACCTTCCCAAAGCTGTAGAAAGAATCAAATACTATATTCCCGAGGTGAAAATTATTGTTATTTTACGTAACCCCATTGAGAGAGCCTATTCACATTTTTTACATCATCTACGCGATCACCTAGTTGAATATCGTGATTTTGAGCAAGCACTTGATGCCGAGGCACAGGCGATCGCTGATAACTGGTGGTGGGATTATCACTATATCCAGGTGGGCTTGTATTACCAGCAGTTAAAACGGTATTTTGCTAATTTTAAGCAAGAACAAATCAAAGTTTGGCTCTATGAAGATTTAACTACCGATTCTCTGGCTTTGATTCAGGATATTTGCCAATTTCTCAACGTAGAGCGGCAATTTACCCCAGATATGGCTGCTAGGCTCAACGCTACGGGAGTTCCTCGCTATCGGACTCTAGATGCCCTGATTAAAGAACCCAATCTGATTAAAACAGTCTATCAATTGTTGCCCGCTAAGTTGCGTCAGCCAATCACTGCCCAAATCAATAAGCGCAATCCTTTGCAAAAGCCGCCCCTACTACCCCAAATTCGTCAGCAATTACTGGAGCGATATCGAGAAGATATTCTACAACTGCAACAACTTATTCAGCGGGATCTTTCAGACTGGCTAGTAGACGTGGGCGTAAATTGAGTAACCATTGATTTTAGTTAAAACCCTGACTGTATATAAGTTCCTACTACACACGGCGATGCGGGCGGTCAACAATGTGAGGGAAACATGCGGCGGCAAAGCGCCTTTGTCACATTTACGCCCTTAAAACTAAGCGCCTTTGTTATTCCCTACTTCCTACTTCCTACTCACTACTTAAGCGAACCTGCATTTTTTTAATTCAACATTACTCCTTATTCATTAGCGAGAACTTAATTCAATGATTGACTATCTCATAATTGGTGGCGGTATTACTGGTATCACTCTGGCAAGACTTCTACAGCAGAAGAACCAGAATAACTTTTTAGTTCTAGAAGCAGGAAAAGAACCTGGTGGGTTATGTAGAACCGAAAAAGTTGGCGAGCATTATTTAGATACTGGAGGAGGACACTTTCTCTGTAGTAAATACCCAGAAGTCTATGACTTTATCTTTGCTCATATTGCCAAAAGCGAATTTAACTATTTCCCCAGAGTTTCGAAAATCGAACTAGAAAACGAAGTAATTGATTATCCTGTGGAATCAAATCTCTGGCAATTATCAACCGAAAAAAAAGCAGACTATTTAATGTCTGCTGTATTAGCAGGAGAGGCTAATGATCAAAGTGAACCCAGCAATTACTCAGAATGGATTCGCTGGAAACTTGGCGATCGCATTGCTGAGTTTTACATGTTGCCCTACAACGAAAAAATTTGGGGCGTGAATCCCAACGAAATGGATATTGATTGGCTGCATAAAATTCCCCGAGTCAATACTAAAGAAATTGTTTTATCTTGTTTAGAGCGGAGTTCAGATACCGCGAAATTCCCCAGTCATCAAGGATTTTACTATCCTAAACAGGGGGGATTTCAAGTTATTTTTGATGCTATCTACCAACATGTTGCCGATCAAGTTCGTTTGAGTCAACCAGTTACCTGTCTGGAAAAAATTGAACAGGGGTGGCTAGTTAACAATCAGTATGAAGCTAAAGTAGTAATTAATACGGCTCCTTGGACCAAGCTCTATCAAGCTTTAGCAGTGCCCGAGAAGTTGGAAGATTGTTTTGATAAATTACGCTCTAATTCGATTGTAGTTTCTCTGTGGGAAGAAGAGTACGACCATGATTGGCACTGGTGTTACGTTCCTGACTCAGAAGTCAGACATCACCGTGAATTTTATATTCATAACTTTGCTCCCCATAGTCAAAGCAATGGTCTTTATACGGAAACAAATTACATCAGATGGAATGACAAGTCAGGGTCACATCGATTTGACAGCCAGCCAATCTACGAACATATCAACGAAGAAGCTTATCCTATTCCGACTCTTGGTCATTCCCAGGCGATCGAGTCCATTCTCGATTACTACCAAAGTCAACATCTGTTTGGTGTGGGTCGCTGGGGAGAGTGGAAGTATCTCAACTCAGACGTGTGTATGTGGTCAGCAATGAAATTTGTAGCAGGGTTATTTAATTAGCAAATGAGCATCAATCTTCTCGCTAAAAGCTTCCTACCTTGGGCAAAGTTAGTTCTCAATTCCCAAATTAAGAGGGACGAAATTGGTCTGTTATGTCCCTGTGGCATCGGCGACACCTATTTCTCCTGCGCTTTGGCAGCAGAGGTTTCTCAGGCTAATCAAGGTGCATCAGTAGTAGCGATCGTCAAGCAACACCATAGTGATATCCCCGATCTCTTTGCCGACAGCATCGTGAGAAAAGTAACTTTTAGTAGTAAGCAAATCATCAATTCAGCGATGCTGTGTCGTAATTTAGACAGAGGAAAAGTTTTCTTTGCCCATCCCAGCGTTAAGTTTACGGGTCAATTTAGCATTCTCGGTTACAAAAGTCTCAATTTGTTGGATCTATACAAGTTCACTTTTGACCTGAACTACGAGGCAAATATTTCAGCACCAGTAACAAGTCAGGATGCGATTGTAAGTGCCAGGGAAAGACTAAGACAATATGATTTGCCAGTTGGCAGGACTGCTATTTTAGCCCCAGACTCCAACTCCACACCTAACTTCCATCAAACATCAGCAGCAACATTCTGGGCTCAGTTATCACAACGACTAACTGCCGAAGGATTGACGGTAGTGGCACTGACCAATAGGAACAGTGATTTTCTGCCTCAGATACCTAGAATTGAGTTTCCCTTAATTGAAGCAATTCCTGTTGCCGAAATGTGTGGTTTAGTAGTAGCTGCCCGCAGTGGACTGTGCGATCTCTTAGCCACAGCCAACACCAAGCTGGCAATACTCTATCCCGAACAGCAATGGTATTCAGGTACAGTTTACTCCTGCTCTAGCTTGCAGGGGATGGGTTTGAGTAGCTCTGTCAAAGAAATAGTTGTTGACCGCTCTCGTAGCGTTCCAGAAGTTATAGAGGAAATTATTGATTACTCAGCTCAAGATTGTACACAACTGCTTAATGCTCTATGAATGGATTGATCAATCGGCAACGCTACATAAATGCTGATTACCACTAATTTTGATAACTTTACTAAACAATAAGGGAGAATGAGCCAATGAGTTATCAGGCATACGATGTAGCGCGATTACATGGAAGAGATGCGGTTTTTCTCAGCCGCTATCTGTTAAAGAAAGCCCTAGGCAAAACCAAAAATAAACGGCTAGTACTATGTAATTCTTATCCCAAGAGTGGCACCCATCTGCTTTATCAAATTCTTTACTCCATGCCAGGATTAAATAAATGGGATGATATTGTTTCAATTCAAGCTCTTTGTGGCTTAATGAATACTGCTTCTCATGTTCATTGGAAATTGGGTTCGGCACCAGAACAATCGATTGTTCGTTGTCATTTAATGCACTGCGAAGAGGTCAAACAAGCACTGGCAGAATTTGATAGTAAGGTGATTTTTATCTATCGCGACTTAAGAGACGTAGCAGTATCTCATGCTCGATGGACGGCAAAAGAACCTCAAACTTTTTTATATGAATATTATTCACGGCTTAATGACTTTGATCAACAACTGATGTGTTCCATTAAAGGTGTTCCTGTGGGCACTCCTTTTGGTTCTAATATCTCCCACCCTGATATTGGTCAAGATTTCTCTCGATGGCACCAATGGCTCAATGAACCAACTGCTCTAGCGATTAAGTTTGAGGATTTGATCGGCAAGAGAGGTGGCGGCTCTGAAGAAACTAGATTGAAAACAATTAGCAAAATTGTCCATTACCTAGAAGTAGATTTGTCAGAGGAACAAATTGCGATCGCTTTTGCTTCAGATAAAATGAATCCCCAAGAATCTCACACCTTCCGTAAGGGAGGTCAAGGCAGAATTGGCGGATGGCAGACAGTTTTTAAACCTGAGCACAAAACTGCTTTTAAACAGGTAGCAGGAGATTTATTGATTAAATTAGGCTACGCCGAAAATCATGACTGGTAGTTAGATGAATTTTCCTTAGTGAACCGAAAAAGAAATATATGAACAATCTGCGTATAGCGTGGCTAGTTCCTGTTGCTTGGTTTTATTGGCAGCCAACCCTCAGTGAATTTAGTAAGCTATTCCCCAATACCAAAATTTATACCGCTCTATTTCCTGGCTATAGCAAGGGCTACGAAGACAGTTTAGATTTAGAAATGGTCGGCAAGTTTAAAGTATTGGGGGGGAATCAAAACTCTGCCATTCCGCAATACGGTTCAAGCTTTACTTCTCTCTCGCCGAAGATTATTTT
>JBCDEP010000184.1:0-11843 GCA_039179675.1 Cyanobacteria bacterium P01_G01_bin.67 | reverse complement strand
TTGGCTTATGCAGTTATTGATGGAGTCGATGCCAGAGCTAAGTCGGGAAGATATCAAGCTGAACGATTCCGATTTCCCTCCAAGTTAGTTCCTTCATAATGTGTTACGTGCATTATTTTTTCTTTCCCTAGCTACTTATCAGAAAGATGCAAAGCTTAAGTTGAAAATCATTGAAGAGCTTAAAGATAAAAAAAGGGGCATGTGCCCCTCAAGAGATGAATTTATTTTTTAATTAACTAGTAGTTAGATAATTAGATACATAAACTTACCGAACAGTTTTCTAGGCGTTAGATTCAACTCTGCCATAAAAAATGCCACGAACTTTTACTTCTTCAGGCTCCTCTGCTCCTAAGTCAGTCGCAGAAGGTTGCTCGCTTTCAAATACGCCAGCAATTTCACCAGTTTCACTATCTATTTTAGTAACGTTCAACGACATTTTTCCTTTACGAGAAACAAACTCTTTGACGTTAGCGTTAGAAAATCTAGCGTCATCCGCTAATCCTGGTAAAGCTACAGCATTATCGTAGCCACTAGCAAGACTTCGTCCTTTAGGATCTAAAAATACTTGTCCACGATAGGAAGGGACATTAAATTCACCTTCAAAGTCAGTAGAGGTATTAATCGAATCTGCACTATTGGTAGTAGTTGCAACTAATTTTTTCATGGTAAATAAGAAGGGGACTTCCTTTCCTCCAGGCAATAAAACAGTTGCGGGTTGGAAATCAATACCATCGATCTCAGTAAATGTTAGAGTGCCATCCGCATTAGAATCCACAGTGCCTTGGATTTGATCGAGACTAGAAGTGTATCTAGTTAACAATTTACCTTGAATAAACTCAGCTTTTTGACGTTTACTAACTGGCTCTTCCTTGACAAAGTATTCTCTAGGTTCAATACATAGGTCGCGGATAGTATATTGTTCCCCTGCCTTGATGGGGATAGTACCACGACTGCTGTCGGGTAACTCTAGACAAGTATTAGCAATACCAGTATTGAGAATATCATCGTAAGTTAGATCGTTTCTGCTTACATTACTAGAATCACTACATGCTGTCAGGACTCCCAAGCATAATGCTAGGAAGCTGGCAATAATTGTACGGTATCTCATAGTCAACTTCATTTTGTCAATTTTAAATTTAACATCGAGCGCGAAAGATGCTGCAAATAGGCTGTTTTTATGAAATTAGCCATTTTTATAGATGGTATCTACTGTACCAAATAAGGACTACTAATAAGCCAATCGTTCTAAAATATCCTCTTTGGCAACCTGTTTAACGGAGTCACAAGTATTCTGTAATCAGCTTAATATTAGTGTAAATTTTATGTAAAGTAGACAAAGTTAATTTTTACGTTTATTTGGCACATGACTCAAGATCAAGATGCAAACTCGATTGATTCAGTTAGCCTATTAAAAGAAATCGCCAGAGATATTTGTGCCTTAGCCGAGAAAAATCAGCATGACAGTCTATTCTTATTGTCTTTACTACGAGATTTGGAGAAAATTCATCGTCTTATTCGAATTGAGTATTTTGAAACTGCTTTACCTCAAACTCGCAATGATTTATATCAATTTGTGCGAGATATAGAAGAGAAGGGGGGGTGGCCATATATAGAACGGATGAGACTCATAAATTTGTTACAGAACTTAGGAATGAATCAGGTCGTTGAAGAGGATGAATTAGAAGAGCATGGTCTTGAATCCCAGAGCGAAACTGGAGATGTTTAATCAATTATTGAAGTGCATTTTTTATAATGCCTATTTATAGTTTTCAAACCACAAAGAAACAGTTAATCTGGAAGGTGTTATTCTTAATTACTAAAGTTTTGGCTTTATGTCTTTTACTGTTAATCCAATCAAATTTGGTACAGACGGCTGGCGAGGAGTAATTGCTGCGGACTTTACCTTTGAGCGAGTAGCAATGCTAGCTCCATTGGCTGCTCAAGTTTTGGCAGATAATTATGGCGACAAGGCTACTAATCGCACCGTAATTGTTGGCTATGATCGCCGTTTTATGGCGGAAGATTTTGCCAAATTGACTGCTGAAGCAGTTCAGTCAGCGGGATTTGATGTATTGTTATCGGAATGTTTTGCTCCTACCCCCGCATTTAGTTGGGCGGCAAAAGCTCATAATGCTTTAGGTGCAATTGTGATGACAGCATCCCACAACCCTGCTTCGTATTTAGGATTAAAAGTCAAAAGCGCCTTTGGTGGTTCGGTTCCTCCAGAAATTACGGAACAGATCGAAGCTAAAATTGGGCAGGCTGTCCCTCAAGCCAGCAAGCCAGGAAAGCTGGAGAAATTCGATCCTTGGGCTAGCTATTGTCAAGGATTACAGCAAAAAGTCGACATTATAGCTATTAAACAAGCAATCACCTCCAACAAATTGAAAGTTTACGTAGACGTGATGCATGGTGCCGCAGCTACGGGTTTAGAGCGTCTTTTGGGTTGTCCTGTAGAGGAAATTAATAGCGATCGCGATCCCTTATTCGGTGGCGGCGCCCCCGAACCTTTACCCAAATATCTCCCAGACTTTTTCCATGCAATTAAAGCGGGTGCCAAACAAAATCCAGATAGTATTAGAGTGGGAATTGTCTTTGATGGGGATAGCGATCGCATTGCTGGTGCCGATGCAGAAGGTAACTTTCTTAGTTCGCAAGTATTAATTCCGATTCTGATCGAACATTTAGCCGAGCGTAAGGGCTTTACAGGGGAAATTGTGAAAACAGTTAGTGGTTCAGATCTAATTCCTCGTTTAGCTGAATCTTACGGGCGCTCCGTATATGAAACTCCCATTGGCTATAAATACATTGGAGACAGGATGTTGCAAGCCGAGGTCATGATTGGTGGCGAGGAGTCGGGAGGGATCGGCTATGGAACCCATATACCCGAGCGGGATGCCCTATTGTCTGCTTTATATATTTTAGAAGCAGTTGTCGAGTCTGGGGAAGACTTGGGCAAAATTTATCGAAGATTACAGCAAAAAACTAACTTTACAGCACACTATGATCGGATCGATCTTCCTCTCGCTAGTATGGATGTGCGGGCAAAATTATTAGATCGCCTGAAAAATAATACCCCCCAAGAAGTTGCAGGGATGAAAGTTGTAGACTGTCTAGACGTGGATGGGTACAAATTTAGAATGGATGACAATACTTGGTTGCTAATCCGTTTTAGTGGTACTGAGCCAGTGTTGAGGCTCTATTGTCAAGCTCCTACGATGCCAGAAGTAAGAAAGGTTTTGGAATGGGCAAGAGATTGGGCTAATTCTTAAATCAGTCAACAGCGGTTAGAGTCCAGGAGTTCCTGATAAACATAGGATCATGAGGCTAAAGTCTCTCATCTTGCCTAAAGAAACTAAAAAATTATTGAATTTTTTGCGTGCCTAACCGCTACTCTAAACCATCCTAAATTAACTTGGAATAACCGCTAAGAGTTTATTTCTTGTAATTCAGACCCAGCTTTGACCGAAACATTATTATTATCCCCTAAATCTAGGAAAAGAGATGTTTCATCACTTACTTGGAAAGAAATTCCATCGATCCATTTTTTCCCGATAAGCAAATCAAACTCAATAACTTTATGAGAATTATCTGTAAACTCTACTTGATCATTGCTCTCAAGCTTGTATGCAGATAAATCTTCAATCGGATTATTAGCGATAATTTTACCTGCAAAACGAGAGCCGTCTGCATCACCCGTTGCCTCTATATGCCAGGAGTTACCGTTATTCCAGACAATTAACCCATTATGTTTAGCAGGATTATAAACGGGTTTATTTGAAAATAGAGAATCTTGTTTTAACTCTAATCCATCATAGCCAACTGAGGTTTCAGAATCTGTAAGAGTCTCATAGTTATCTACAGGAGTACCATAGCTAATATAATTGGCATTCAAACTAAAATCATTGGGGCTAATATCTCCAACAAGGGCGATCATCCCCCCTTGATAGAAAATGCCTGTACCATATACTCCTTTACTATTAGCAGATTTGATTGTATAGTCAGCAGCCTGACCTTTCAGCTGAATAGTATCTTGTTGTGGCTCAAAGTCTTTAATGATCGCATGATCATACCACTTATGGTTGGTATAAAAGACTTGGGTATCATCTCCAATTACAAATCTGTCTTGACCACTACCACCTTCGATCAGATCTTGACCGATTCCGCCGATAAAAGTATCGTTCCCTGCTTCCCCAAAAAGAGTGTTGTTCTGTCCACCTCCTTTTAAAGTGTCGTTTCCTGCTCCACCATACAATATATCGTTATTTACATCACCATCAAGGTAATCATTCCCACCGAAGCCTTTAAGAGTATCATGACCTTTGAACCCAAACAGATAACTATTCTTTTCTGTTCCTAAGAGTTTATCAGCATTATTAGTGCCATAAGCCATATCTGCCACACTACTATCAAAATTAGTATCAGCGATTGTGTTGTTATCAAACTGAGAATTTTTTAAGTAAACAGGACGAAGCTTGTTCGTGAAAAGAACGTCTCCTTCATTAGATGCCAAGTTAGAATCGAAGTTCACGTTGTCAACATTTATTTGACCGCCCCAAATATCACTGTAGATTGCGCCACCTTTAGTAGCTTGGTTGCCAGAAAAAGTACTGTTTGACACATTAGTCGGAACTTCTCCCCAGACAAACAAACCCCCACCAAGATCTTCTGATTTATTATTAGAAATTACATTATTATCAACATCACCATAGCCCATCAACCAGATACCGCCGCCTTGTGCCATGCCATACATATTTTTAATAACTTCGTTGTCGATGATTGTGTTATTAGAAATAATTACTTGGTCTTGTGAATAGCCCCATGCTGCGATCGCACCACCTTGTCCAGCAGCCCGATTCTTTTCAAAATAACTGTTGTTGATGTTAACGATTCCTCCCTCAGTTTCTCCTTCTCGATCTCTATCTGGTTGAGCGAATCTGGGATCGTTAACTACGCTTGCAGCATCTAGATAAATGGCGCCACCAGCACCAGGAATAAACTGAGTAGTCTTATTGGCACCAGGGGTAGCATCATTACCAATAAAAGTTGAATTCTCAACCGTCAAATCACTAGCCGTAACGTGTAATGCTCCACCATTAAAGCCCTTGTTATTAGTGAATACACTATCTATAACTGTCAATTCTCCAAAGGGAAAGAGACTAATGGCACCAGTAGAATATCCTTTATCACTAATACTCGCACCATCATTATTGTTGAAATTACTGTTTTTAACGGTAATAAAGCTGCCTTGTTGAGCATGCAAAGCTGCCCCATCAGAAACATTGCCCGTGAAGTTAACATTTTCAATATTAATAGTACTGTTATCTTGTGCCCAAATTGCTCCACCCGCATTCGCTTCGTAATAGCTATCGGCTAAAGTTAAATTTTTTACGGTTAAGCTTAACTTGTCATCTACGGCACCCATCCACAAAATATTTGTTTTGTTTCCGCCGCTGATAGTCAGATTGGGAGCATCTGCTCCATCAAAAGTTAAGCTTTTATTGAGCCAAATACCGCTATTGAGAGTAATTTTCTGATTGCTGAGACTAGAATCAAATCTAATTGTGTCGCCAGATTTAGCTTTATAAACTGCTTGTCTTAGAGATCCACTTCCTTGGTCAGCGCTATTAGTAACCCAGATAACCGTCATAGTAATTTATATGAAATTTTTGTAACTTATGACATAAATTTAATGAAGTTACTGCAAACCTAGTGTGACTATTATGTTACAAAAAGTGTGATGGCAATCACTTTGATTAAACCAGCATCAATAATTAGAATCAATTTCTAACAAACTTTAGTTTGTAAAATTTTTTCAGTTTCCTCTACCAAATGTTGAACCCGATTAGTCCAACTGTGTTTAGCTTCTATTTGACTACGAGCTTTTTGACCCATAGATGGTAAACGATCTTGGGCAAGGACAGCTTTAAGAATAGCTTGCTTGAGGGAGCTTTTATTCCCAGGTGGAAATAAAAATCCTGTTTCTTCTTCAATCACTAATCTTTGTGCATCTTCAAAGGCAGAGGCAATTACTGGTTTGCCCATGGACA
Organism: Cyanobacteria bacterium P01_G01_bin.67; assembly: GCA_039179675.1. Lineage (GTDB taxonomy): Bacteria > Cyanobacteriota > Cyanobacteriia > Cyanobacteriales > Xenococcaceae > Waterburya. Next base: position 5,793 of record JBCDEP010000184.1, on the reverse strand, counting down.
TATATTCGTAGAGCTTCATAGGAGATAAATACATCTTGCCCATCTGCAAAAGAATTTGTCCAGAGTAGCCAATATCACAACCTGCTATATATTGCGGAACTTCTTGCCAAGTTACTCTACCAACAAATTTAATCTGTTCTGCTAAGCCTAGAGCTTGAGCTTGATCTGACCAAACTTGCTCCATCTCACCATCGCCAACAATTACCAAAAATATCTGATAACCTTCTTCTTTTAATTCCGAAATTGCCTCTAATAACAAACCCAACCCCGCCCAACTATAAAGACTACCGACAAAGCCAATTGTGAAACCAGAAAATAATCTTTTAGGCTCATGAAGTTGAGAGTTGAGAAATTGAGTATCAACTCCATTGGAAACTAATACTATTTTGTCGGCATCAATACCGATTTCTTCAACTAATATTTCTTTGAGAGTGCTACTAACACAGGCAATCACATCACATTGACGATATGACCATATTTCTAGTTTTCGCGCAATACCGTCTAGAACTAAGGCTTTACGTTCTGCTTTCGCTTCATAATAAAGCAGTGCTTCTACCTGCAAGATCCAGGGTATTCCATTTCGTTGAAAAATCCAGCCTAAACATTGAAGTGTCGCTGAATACTCGTACACCCAATCAACCTGATTACCAAGTTCGCGCCAGCTTCTCCAACTATTAAGAACTCCTAAACCAAGACGAACAATATCTACTGTTAAAGTACGGAGAAAGCCTTTACTAACTGCTGCACCAGAACCTTTCGCTGTCCAGTTTTGGGGAGTTCGATCTCCTGCTATAAAAGGTTCAACTGACCAATTCAAAGATTCAAATCCCTTAATTAAGCCTAAAACACGAGAACGGGGACCAGACATTTCAGCATCAGGACGAGTTGATAGTCTCGGTCCACCAGCTATAAAACCAAGTCGTTTTTTCATAAATATATTCCTTGAAATTGGTCGATTTAATATAATTTACTAGTAATATCAAAAGCTTGATTGGAACTGCACATACTTTGGAGTTAATATAATCATCACTCACAAAGTGACTAATTAGTTTTAGCTATTTTATAGTGAACTTATAGTCATTCAGAAATTAAGATGAGATCAAAAATAAATCTTTGATAATACAGTATCTTACCAGCTATATTCTTAGTTAATATTGATTATTTCTGATTAAATTAATTAATTAAGGCTTATCAAAAATAGTTATCCAATTAACTCTCAAATAATAAGTATATTTCGCTTTAACATATAATCCGTGAAAATAAAAGACTCATTTAGCAGTCAGGGGAGAGGAAATTCCATTATTTAGAGATACTAAGTCTACCAATCATCGTCATCTTCATACCCAAACTCAATTAAGGCTTTTCCTGCAAATTCTTTAAACACTCGTTTGTGTTCAGCAGTAAACCAGTTTTGCCAATCACCGATTTTACCCTTACGAAAAGTATGAGAATTCTGAAAAAACAGTTTTTGAGATAATTGAGCAGTTTTTTCAGCAGAAATATCCAACTCTAGATAATTGATAATTTCTCGAAATGATTCTATCTGCTTTTGATCATCTCCTCCACCAGCAGAGCCAATTAAATCTTCAAATCGAACTGCAAGGCAGTTTGGCTCCTTCAACCAGGGGAAAAAAGCCATGCCAAATTCGCCTAAAGATTTTGGGGTAGGACAGTCAGAAAAGAGTTGCTGTTTGGCGCCTAAAATAACCTCCATTAGTCGGTCGTCATTAGATTCTAGTGAAGCAAAATAATCATATAAGTGATGATTAGATTTTTTATTAGCTAAATAAAATGCCAAGGATACCGCAACATCGCGCAGATCCCTAATAATGAAAATAGTGCGAATATTATTTGTGACTAGAAGATCTGTTAGTTCTTCACTCCAATATAAATGTCCTGAAGCAAATTGCCCTCGACGTATATTTTGTATTTTGCGGTTCAAATTTGGTTCTCCTGCATCAAGACCATGAATTGACCAACGAGGGGCAAAATTGGGCAATATACTTAAAGCGCGTCTGAGTAAAAAAGTTCCTGATTTGGGCAAACTATTGATCAATACTTTCTGACCATTATTTGCCGCATTTAGTTCATTGATCGTTAGTGGTATCGGATATTTTGCTATAGCTCTTAACCGAGACCTTAAAGTTGTTTTTTTCATATAGCTGGGTTGTAAGGCTTGATTCATTAATCTGGATTCATTAATTGCTTAAAATATTTATTTATAATTAATAGTAGCGTTTTGCTGGATACAAATAGTTAAATTTCATGATTCAGAAATTTATTAATTATCATCAATCTCAATCTTATTTATTGCCTGAAAACGAAATAACTGTAACCGACAAAGGTTCTAACTTAGTTTGAACTTTTGCTCCACGAACAGGAGCCGAACCAAATTTTCTCCAAACAATATCCTGAGATTGAGGTGTTGCGCCCCTAAGTAGCCAGCGTTCATTTCTGCTCTTGGGAGTGTAATTATTTAGGCTGATACTAGCTTTTTGGCGAGCCTGGTCTTTATTGAGTACAAAAATATTTAGTGAATCATCTTCTGGATCATAGCTTGCCCAAGAACGAACTGTTCCGACTGCTTTAGTACTAAAAACTAGCTTCTGCTTGAGGAAAGTGTTCCAAACCTTGAGGGAATAACCCATCGGGGTTAGTTGATAGTTATCATCAAAAGCACTATTATCTGCGGCATAGGGATCTGCTTCTAACCATCTTGATGTCCAAAAATGCACATAATCTACTTGATTAAAACTAAGAGTGCCTCCCTGCATTTCAAAATTATGGAGCATTTTCCAAGTATTATTTGAATGGGTAAAGCCAAGATTTGCAGCACTGTTTTCGGTTACGTTGAGTCTCAAATTGGGATTGAAGCTATTGATTGCCTCAATTGCATCTTTAAGGTTGTAATCATAGCCGAATTCAGAATCTCTCCACTCCTGATAGCTTTCGAGCCAAGAGTACTGATGAGTCACTAAATAGTCTACATCATCATTGATAATTGGCATAACCTGACCCCACCAGTCTTCATTCTTACGAATTCTCATGCCGTTAGCACCAATTTTGATGGTGGGGTCAACCGCCTTCATCGCCCGAGAAAACTGCACCACTGTTTGGGCATATTTTTCTGGAGTCCAATGAACTAATGCACTCTGGTTTAGATTACTTTCATTGCCGATTTCCCAGTATTTAATCTGATATCCTTTGACTAAATTGGCATACTTTACCCAAGCAACTGCCGAGGCTAAAACTTCTTCTGGTGAGGCATGAGGTGCATTCCCCGTATAAGCGATCGCATCTATCCCGACTACAATAAATGGTTCGGCATTTGTGGAGTGACAGAGCGCCATAAAATCATCAAAACTAAGCTTGTCCCACCAGGTTCCGTCAGGCTTGGCAAAGCTGTCTACTTGCCATAACTTAGGATCTTGAATTGACACTTTAGGTTTATTTGGCTCACTAGGATCAAAGAGATAATACTCACTTGTAGCAAAGCGCAATGTTCCTGCTTTAATTTTTCCCAGGGGTTCACTGATATTCGGGCGATCGCCGATAAAATTCAACCCGATCCCTAGAGGTTGATTTGAAACATCGGCAGTAATTTCAGCAACATCAACCGTAAGATTAACAGCTGTGCCCGAGGCTGGTAATGCAACTATGATCAGAACTAAAGCGCAAATAAAGATGCTAAAAAATCCGAACAATCTTCTTGGGGTCAAATTCATTGGTTTCTCTAAATTATGTGATTAGGCATCTTCGGAGAAAGTAGGAGAAGTGCTCAAATCTTTGTACCCAACAATAGCTCTAATGTAGGGCAGGAACCAAAAGAGAAACCACCAAAAGCCAGAATGTCTCTTGGTGAAGGTTGTCCAAGGTGCGATCGGAAAGTTTTTTACTTGGAATGCTTTTTTTAACCGTTCGCCAACCGAAAGATTGAGATCAATCCAACTTCCCGCAGCAGAATTCTGGGCACAGGTACCGACAAATCCTGGTGCTGCCCAGATAAAACAACCTAACTGCCTAGCTCTTAAGCCATAATCAAGATCTCCTAAAGCGTGGATAAAAATAGGGTCAATGTTACCGACTTTTGCCGCCACAGAACGAGGAATTAAGACAAAATTGCCATACATAGTATCGCACTCCTGCAACTCTTCGCCAGGCTCTAAAAACTCCAGCTTATTTGAATACCAACGCTTGGACTTGACTGCACCTCCATAAGTTGGCTTTCCTGTAATGGGATCTTGAGTCGAACCCACAACAATCGAATCAGGATAACCACGTTGGGCAAGAATCGAGTGAGTGTTTAACAAATTGCTTAAGGCTTCTGGATAAAGCATAGTGTCATCATTCAGCCAAGCATAGTAATCATAATCATCCTTGAGTGCTTCACCGAAAGCGACTCGCATTCCCCCAGCCCAAAAGAGATTACCATCACCTTGAAACAGTTTGATTTCGGGATAATTTCTGCCAATTGAATCCCTTGTACCGTCTGAACTGCCGTCATCTACCAAATAGACATCAAATTTAGCATTTTGTTGATGAAGCAATTGCAGACATGAAATAGTTATGTCATGGCGATTATGACAGGTCATAATGACTGCTACAGATGGGGAATTGGCAAAATCTGTAATATTCGACATAAGAATCTTGAGGGAAAATGTATACTAAAACAATAATAAATATGATTGGTATCAGCTTGATAAATGTAGTGGCTGAATGCCGAGAATGTATTATAGACTTCCTTAATAGTCTGTAAGGGAAAAATTAAACTACGTGGAAATAATTTGGTTTACCGAGCATTTTTTTATTTAAACATTGCTTTTTGCACAAATGCCGAGTATTTTCCGTAAACCTGGTTTTTAAGCTTAAATAACTGTAATTTTCGCTCAATTTTACCATTTTGCTGCTTTAATTTCTGTTCAAATATTTTTGTTGCATATTCGTAAAGTTCAAGATCTAGTTCATTATATTTTTCAATAGCAGCGCGAGTACTATTACTAATTTCTTGCCTGTAGGATTTTGTTCGATTAGTATTGCGGCGGTAATAATAAGGCATTTTTTTCCAGGCAAGCTTGTTTCTAAGCATTAGTAGGCTTTCATCAAATTTTTCTTGGATACCAACTACCGAAAAATACTCTTGTAAATTCTTTTTAGCTTGTTTTAAGATCTCTTTACCATTAATTTCGGATTCTTGATTTCCTGACAAAAAGCGAGTCTGACCATTACACATATTGACTACACCCATTTGGCAGTAATCTTCAATGCTGATGTTTTTTGTTTTCATCATCTCGTAATCAGGGTGATTACGAGCTTTTTTAATAAAGTAATAATAAGAGATAACTCTATCGATAGGATTGCGTAGCATGGTGACATAAGTCGCGGGATGAGGTTGATACTCATGCAGTCCAAAATACATGTGACCCATCAAGATTTTAATTTGGGCTTTCTCTTCTGGGGATAACTGCTTAAAATCTTCTTGCGCTTGGTCAAAATTGGTACCATCCAAAAGATGAATTGACCCAGCTTGATATTGCCGCAAAAATATATCGCATAGAGTAGTTCCTGCTGCCTTAGGAAGATGTAAGAAGATGACAGTTTTCGCTTTATTGGAATTATCTAATTCTTGATTCATTGTTGGAATTGAGGTTTATATTAAAATTTTTTATATTTATTTAAATATGTTTAAAGCTGCGACATTTAGAAATATTTTACTTAAAATTCATCATTACTTAGCTGCTTAACTGACGTTGAATTAATTCAGAAAGATTAATATTAATATCAAATTGACGCAGC
>JBCDEP010000139.1:0-17864 GCA_039179675.1 Cyanobacteria bacterium P01_G01_bin.67 | reverse complement strand
TTTGTAGTTATTTTTTTATTTTCCCGTATCGTAACAAGCCATCGTGGCATTCTTTAAAAAACGCCTTATACAATCGTTCGGGTAAGTCACCATAAATTCATAAAACATTTAAACCCATACAAAAAAATGAATATGTAATAAATAATAAAAATAAATTCTTGGTATTGATAACTACAATTTTATTAACTATCAGTATTAGTATTGCTTATTTTGTTTTCGTTCCCCAATTCCAAAAACGTAAAATAGCTTTTGAAACTTATTATAATGCTTTAGTTGATGCTGAACAGGTAAAATCAGACAAAATATCGACGAGATTGACTGCCATTGTTAAAGATAATCCGATGATCCAGTGGCAAGGCGATCGCCTAAAAGTTGCCACCTTTACTAATCATAAATATGAGATAGGTTCCACCGAACCCCAATCAAGAGAACTATGGGTAACTGTAGTTCCAGAACTACAAAATTCTTGTACAAAATACTCTCAAGCAGGCATTGAATTAATCCCTCGTGTCGAACAACTTTTAGGCTTACCTTTGAGTAATAAAAAATCTCGTAATGTTGTCGAGTTTTGGGTAGATGCTAAAGATCTATTTCGACCTACTCCCGACCCCGAAATTACCGACCACGAAGCACAATTAGACTTTCCCCAAGCCTATACTTTTCTGACTGTTTCGGATCAATATAAAGACTGGTATAACAGTCGCGTAGCTGAGTTTGAGAGACGATTTAAAGAAAAGAATCCAGACAAAATGCCCGCACCCTGGACAAGATTAGGATATACCTATGATTGGGGAGAATCAAGCAATCACATTGGCTTAAGTGAATTTGTCTTAGTCAAAGGAGGCGGTCTAGAGGTTGCTTCGGTGACTGAGGTCAATGACTATTGTAGAGGGGATGATTTGATTGCAGCAAAGTAATAGCATCTTCTTCTATATTTTATATTGTTTGAGTTGCAAGATTACTTGATGGTTATAGATTATGACTATATAACGGATAGATTGATTTTTAATTCAGACCAGACCTAAATATGCTGACTATAGCTGATTCCCCAACTTTAACTTTGGTGGCATCTTTACCTGTATCACCAGGCAACATTACTTTAACTCCAGATAATCGCATTTTCTTTAGTCTGCATCAGTTTTATAACCCAGAAATTCCTGTAGCTGAGCTGGTTAACGGACTTGTTAAGCCTCTGACTACTGATACTAAGTCACTAGGAATTAGCTTTGAGAGTGTTCTCGGCATCCAAGCAGATGCTAATGGCTTCTTGTGGATCTTAGATAATGGCAATCAAAGTCAGTCATTACCCAAACTAGTAGCTTGGGATACCAACAGTGAGCAATTAGCACGAGTAATTTATCTACCACCACCAATCACTTTAAGCAACTCTTTTATTAACGATCTGGCGATCGATCTTAGTCGTGATGTAATCTATATTTCTGACCCTATTGCAGGAGTTGAGTCAGCCTTAATTCGAGTAGATCTCAAAACTGGATTAGCTACTCGTATTCTTCAGGGTCATGTCAGCGTTATTCCCGAAGACCTAGATTTAATTATTGATGATACACCAGTACAAATTAAGCAACCTGACGGCAACATGTTGCGTCCCCACCTAGGAGTCAATGGACTTGTTCTCGATCCTCAAAACAAATGGCTATATTATTGCCCGATGCACGGCACCAGTATGTATCGGGCAAAAAGTGCTGACTTATCTAATCCTGCCTTAAGCCCAACCGAACTTGCTAATCGAGTTGAACGATATAGTGATAAACCAATCTGTGATGGTATTTCCATTGACCAGGATCATAATCTTTATCTTGGAGATTTAGCCGCTAATAAGCTGGGTATCATTAAACCAGATCGCTCTTACCAAACCCTAGGAACTGACAAAAAACTATCTTGGATTGATTCCTTTAGTTTTGGTGCCGATGGTTATCTCTATTTTAATTGCGATCAACTACACCTTTCGGCACCTCTTAATGGTGGCAAAGATGACTCTCAGGCGCCTTACGAGATCTGGCGCATAAAACCTTTATCTCCAGGATTTACAGGGCGATAATTATCAGTTGGTTAATCAAACTAGCGGACAGCTTTGAGATGACCATAGTTTACTTATGGGGTCATTTATCATGCTCTTGAATCGCTACCTGAAAAAAAGATCCCTTCTCAAGCAGAATTCTCTGATAGTTGAATTTTCAAGAAACATTGAGATAAATCAAGACATGTGTGGAAAATTATCACAAACTGATCTAGCATTCTGATGAAATGACTTAATAATCAAGCTCATTTTATTAACGCGTTTAAGATAATCTTATGTCCCCTCAAACTGAAACGAATACGCTAGAGCGCATTAAAGATTCATCAGGCAATGAGAGATGGCAGAAAGCCCAATGTTCCGAATTAACTTTTTGGGAAGGAAGAGCGAGATCGCCAGAATCAGGAGATTCTCCTGTGGGATTAGCTCGCAAAGCCGACAAGCTTCTATCTCAGCTGAATATATCCCTTGAAGATATCTGCCAAAGCTCGATTAATGTCCTCGATTTAGGCTGTGGTCCGATGGGTTTTAATATTGGTTTACACTATCTAGCCAAAACCCTGACTTTATCATGTCCTCAACTTTTCAACCTCGATCCTCTAATCCATGATTATCGTGAGATTTATCCTAACTTCAGAGGAATTACTAAGGCAGATGTAACTTCGGTAGAAGAGTTAGGCGCAACCGATAAATTTGAGTTCATTGTCCTAGAGAACGTAATTGACCATATTGCTCAACCTAAGCCGATTATTCGCCAGTTACGAGACAAATTAACCGATTCAGGTCGTTTATTAATCACTTGTCATACTATTCCGTCACTGCTTCGACCTACCGAACCAATTTTAAATGCGATCGATCTGCCACACCCCCATCATTTTACCCATAAATATCTAGAGGGCATGATTGAGGACTTAGGTTATTTTCTGAATACTTCTTTTTCGATTAATTTGCGAGAATCTCATCCTGACTTTTCTCTCTCAACAGTTGCTAAACAACGTTCCTTTAGATCCTTGAAGCGATATTCAGCAACCTGGATTCTCAACACATCTTTTATTGTGGCTGAGGCAAGTTCCTAAGTTCTTGCTCTAATCTTTCGTATCCTCCCCCCAAGCAATGTTAATATCTCAGCCCAAATAAGCTTAAAACTTGGGGGAATTACAGCTAACCAACAGGTAGAGTAAATATGCAATGCGATCGCCTAATATGACAACATAATTTCCAGCATAATTTAAGTTTTGCCTTAACTTATTGCAATGTTCTGTTAACGCCTTATATCCTGAGTATGAAAGAATAAATAATAGATTACGCTACCTATTGCCGTTGAAATTATCAGCTAGCAACAGTTAGTAAATCCAAACCATTGAATATCATTTGACATTTTTTACATAATTCAAAATTGACCATGACGACCTACTATTACGTTGCTGCTAGCCAAAAGTTTTTATTGGAAGAAGAACCTTTTGAAGAGGTAATAGAGGAGCGAATTCGCAATTACACAGAAAGAGGGAAAGAAATTGACTTTTGGTTTATCAAACACCCTGCTTTTTTGGAGGCTCCTGAATTAGCAGATGTTAAGGCAAAAGTTCCCCAGCCAGCAGCGGCGGTTGTTACGACCAACAAGCAGTTAGCAACCTGGCTTAAGTTAAGACTAGAGTATGTGATCACAGGTGAATTCGACGCACCTTCTGACGGTATCCCCGATCCAATAGCAACCTTGGAAATGGCATAGATTTATTTGTTTATTTACAGTCTGCCTTTGGTGCAACTAACAAGACAAGAGGGAAATGAATTGATTCAATCTCCTTCTTGTCCTTGGTCCTAATTCTTGGTTATATTTCTATTAGCTGCGGGTGTTGGTGAATACGTAATGCTATTTCTGTTCTTTCTATCTTTAGAAAATCAAACCTGGATTTAAAAAGCTAATGGCTTAGCGCGACACTCCGCACATGCGGGCTAGCCCTTTGTTGTTGGTTCCCATCAAAGAGCAAGTGTCGTAAGAAGAGCTATTAGGCTCTACGCTACGAACTATAATCTTCTGTAGAACATTACTTAATGACCAACGCCTAGCTGCGAAATAACTATTAAACCTCAAAAAACTAACTTTGTCTTAGTGGAATTTGCGCTAGCCAAATTTTGGCACATGAATTGCCATGCCGATTCTTGACTCAAAGGTTTAGCATAAAAATATCCCTGAGCGAATTCACAATCCCAATCATTAAGCTGATCTACTTGCTGCTGGGTTTCTACTCCTTCTGCAACGATATTAAAGCCAAGATTATGAGCTAAATCAATAGTAGCTTTAACGATAGTAGAAGCCTGATTTTTCTCATTAATGCGGCTGACAAAAGAACGATCAATCTTGAGAGTATCTACGGGAAAACGATCTAAATAGCTCAGAGAAGAATACCCAGTACCAAAATCATCGATCGCTAGCTGAATTTTACGCGCTTTAAGTTGACTAAAAATACGGTCGGCAATTTCGATATTATTCATTAATAAAGTTTCGGTAATTTCTAGCTTTAGATGTTTAATATCAATTTTCGTGTCAGCAACAATTTGGTCTAATTGTTGAATAAAGTCTTCTTGTTCAAACTGCTTGCCTGAAATATTGACGCTAACGGTAAAGTCAGTATGTTGTCCCGCTAACTGATCTTGCAATCTACGAATTTGCTGACAAGCCTCTTGCAAAATCCACATTCCTAAAGGCAAAATCAAATTGGTTTGCTCGGCAATTGGAATAAATTTAGCAGGAGAAATAAATCCTTTATGAGGATGATTCCAGCGAACTAGGGTTTCAAAACCAGCAATTGTTCCCGTATTCAAAGCAATAATTGGCTGATAATTAAGATGAAACTCTTTCCGCTTAAGAGCAATACGTAAATCTGTCTCAATTTCCAAAATTTCTAAGGTATTATTTTGAATTGTGGCATCAAAAATGTGATAATAATTACTACTAGAGTTTTTGGCTTTTTGAATTGCCAAATCTGCGTCTCTAAAAATTTCTTCTGGCTCAGAGTAATTAGAGTTACAAAGCACAATCCCCATATTGAAAGAGATAAATATTTCTCTTTGTTCGATCACAAAGGCTGATGCTAAACATTTCTGAATATTCTGAATTAAAGCGATCGCCTGCTGTTCATCAGCGGTTTTTTCGAGCAAAATTACAAATTTATCTTCACCAAAATGAGCAATGTCAAAATTGTTTGTCTTAATTAATTCATCAGACTTAATTCTGTGACTGATCATCTTGAGTAATTGATCTCCTGCACGACGACCTAAAGAATCATTAATAATTTTAAAACGGTTACAATCTAAAATAATTATGGTGAATTTTTCAGCTGAATTTTGCTCAATCTTCTGCAACATTGACTTGAGTTTCTTGACTAGCCATAGGCGATTTGGCAAACCAGTTAATGAGTTATTCCAGGCAATATATTCTAATTCTTTTTGGATTTTTTGTTTATGATTAATTTCAGTTTGTAGTTGAGTTGTTCTTTCAATTACACGCCGCTCTAAATCAAAGTTAAGCTGACGTATTTCTGCCTCAGCAGTAATGCGGTTATAAATTTCTATTTGTAATAATTGATTCTTTTGGATTAATTCTCTTCTTAAATTTTGTATATTTAATTGATTGTTAACTCTTGAAAGAACTTCGGGGATCTGAAATGGCTTACAAATATAGTCTACTGCTCCCACTTCAAATGCCTTAACTTTATCAAAAATTGTATCTAAAGCACTGATAAAAATAACAGGTATATCTTGAGTCAGTTCTGATTCTTTCAGATGCTGGCATATTTCAAAACCATCTATATCTGGCATATTAATATCCAGTAAAATCAGATCGGGAATTTTAGTTCTAATCGTTAATAAAGCCATAGAGCCATTGATGGCACAACGAACTTGATAACCTTCATTAATTAAAGTTTTTGATAATAAACGTAAATTATCAGGCGTATCATCAACAATTAAAATATTATCCGCAGATAAATTAGTTTTGGGAAAATTTAGCGTAGCATTAATCATGTAATATAACTTATTACCAAGTAAGTTAAAGCTAAGATTTCAAATAATTATTCAAACTATATTTATTTGATAACATAGCGGTCTGAAAGCAGTCTGTGATCTGGTTGACTGATAACAAACTACTTATAAACTTAATAATTACTAAATCAGGTATGGATCAATGAATTTGTGAGATAGGTTTGTTCTGACATCTCATCGCTCGTTCAGTTTACATCTAGGAAAATTATAGTCATTCTAAATATAAACCTTACGGATAAAGCTCTAAAATTGAGCGTTGTAAATGTTGTTTTCTGTTCCCTATTCCCCCGAAACGACAAAGGGCTTCCTAAAGGATACCGCTTTGCATATGCCCGCATGTATTTAGAAGGATCAGGAAATTAATTAGAACGACTATACTGACAAAGTTTTGGTTCACATGATTACAAGTTAGGATTAGTAGTCAGACAATCAAACAAGCGATCGCATGCTCGATCTCAAAAATGATCCAAGTTTAGATTCCACTAGAATAAATCCTGTTGTTCTTATTCATGAATCAGAGATTGGTCGTCCCTGATAAAAGCTAAGCTATTTATTGGACTCGTATGTCCAATGAGATTTTTGACCAATGCACCTGTTTAATTATTCTTAAGTTTGATATTGCGATCGCTCTTTATTGAAATAGAATTACTAAAAGGATGTAAAAATGAAGGCTGACAAACTAACAAAAATCTAAGAACACGCAAATGCGATCGCTTTTAAGGTGACTCCTCATATTTTTTATGTATCCAGAGTTGACCTTTTTGGGTAATAATTTTACTCTGCTGAAACCATTTTAGTTCGGCAATCACAATTGCGATCTCGATATTTAGCTGATGGGCAATTTCTGTGGCAGATAATCCTTCAACATGGGATTTTATTAAGCTCACAATTGAATTTACCTGGTTAATAAAATTTCTAATAGCAGAAATTCTAATAGCGCTTTCTTCTAATTCACAACTTTGAGCGGCTATTTCAACAACACTCCAGCCACTGCGATAATATTCCAGGATAGTTTCACCATTTTTGCTAATATTTTCTCGATCTTTTTTCGCTAAAAGTGCTGCTTTGTTAGCCCGATTACTTTCTTTAGAAATTTCCATAGTCAAACAGCTAATCTCAACAATTAGTATTAGACAATATAAATATTTCAGTTATAGCCTTAGTTTTTATTTTTGGGTAATAATTTTTCAACAAAGTAATTACTAATTATGATATAAGTAATATCTAAGTCTAAAATTTATCTCGAATGGCAATAATCACTACTTGAACCATTAGCTAGAGTAGAGTTTTGTAGCAAGCTTATTATTAATAACAGCCTAGCTAATCTAGTAATTATTTTTCTGAGCTTCCAGGTAAATCTAGTTTTTATCAATCAGAATAATTTTGTATTTTCTGTTCTAGGTAGATTAATTACTAGTGATGTTAAAGCGTTTCTCAACAACGCGATTCTGTAAGGTAAACTCACTACTTCCCCCTGCCTACATGCGGACTTCGTCCTTTGTCGCATCTTCCTTGAGGACTAAGCGCTTTTGTGCCTCCTGCATCAAAACGATCAACTTTGTACCTCATCAAAATGAGAATTGCTATAAGTGCCATTCAAGCCTTAGTTATTTGTTGCTTACAGCTAAAAGATCCGAAAACAATAGAAAATCTCTCGCCAACATCTAGGTTTGTTTCCACTTCAGATCTGAGTACTTACTTCCAGGTGCGATCGCTTAATAAAAATATTTCTCTTCAAATTAATCATCTGTGGCAAAATTTTTCGTTATATATACTGTATATGTTCAAGATGTTCTCTCTCATGTAGTAACTTTATTTTCCATGACTGATATTCGGCAACTAATTGCTCAAGAATTTTCTTTACCCCTACGTAAGATTGATAATGCTCTCAATCTATGGCTGGAAGGGGGGACAGTGCCTTTTATTGCTCGTTACCGCAAAGAACAAACAGGTTCACTGGATGAAGTACAGCTGAGAGACATTTTTGAACGCTATAGCTATCTTGATGAGTTGGGTAAACGCAAAGAAAAGATCATTGAAGAAATTGAGTCTCAAGGGAAGTTAACTTCTGAACTAGCCGCAAAAATAACAGCTTGTCTCAATAAAACTGAACTGGAAGACCTGTATTTGCCCTATAAACCGAAAAGACGCACTAGGGCGACGATCGCTAAAGAAAAAGGACTAGCACCATTAGCCGACTGGATTCAGTCTCACAACAAACCACAGGTAACTAACATTTCTTTGAGTTCAGAAGCGGAAAAGTATCTTAATGCTGAACAGGGAATCGAAACTACGGAACAGGCTTTAGCAGGGGCAGCAGATATTCTGGCAGAGCAGGTGTCAGATAATGCCGAAATTAGAGCTTATTTACGGGATTATTTCTTCAAAAGGGGAGTATTTGTTTCGCAGATTAAAGGCGATCGCCCTGAAGGGAGTACTAAGTATGAAATGTACCGAGACTATAGCTATGGAGTGAGTAAAATTCCATCCCACAACCTGCTGGCTCTCTATCGTGGTGAAGCTGAGGGAATTTTAAGCGTTGATATTGCTTTTGATGATTCGGAAGTACTGGCTGATCTTGAGAGGCGAGAAATAAACAGCAAGTACCCTAGCTTAAAAGAATTTTATCAAACAATGCTCAAGGATGCTTTTAATCGGCTATTAAAACCTGCTTTAATCAGAGAAGTAAGAAGCGATCGCCAGTCATATGCAGATCTAGAATCAATCCAAACCTTCGAGGCAAATCTGCGGAATCTATTATTAGCTTCCCCTGCGGGGAGAAAACCAACTCTGGCGATCGATCCTGGTTTTCGTACAGGTTGCAAAGTGGTAGTACTATCGGACACAGGACAATATCTCAAGTATCAGGCAATCTTTCCTCATTCAGGAGAGAATAAACGTCAGCAAGCTGCCCAAATAGTTAAAGAATTAATTAGCCAATATCAGATTGAGTTAATTGCCATTGGTAACGGTACGGCATCGCGGGAAACAGATCGGTTTATTGGGGAAATACTTCAGGAAATTAAGCCACAACCAATCAAAGTAATTGTCAATGAATCAGGAGCATCGATCTATTCCGCCAGTGATGTGGCACGAGAGGAATTTCCTGATTTAGACTTAACGGTGCGGGGAGCAATCAGCATCGGTAGAAGATTACAAGATCCTCTGGCGGAATTAGTCAAAATAGATCCGAAATCGATTGGTGTCGGACAATATCAACATGATGTCAATCAGAAGCTACTCAAACAAAAGCTAGAAGAGACTGTTGAAAGCTGCGTTAATTATGTGGGGGTTGATTTAAATACTGCTTCTAAAGAATTGCTTACTTTTGTCTCAGGTATTTCGGTCACAATTGCTAATAATATTGTGGCTTATCGTAATCAGCAAGGTGGATTTCAGAATCGTAAAGAGTTACTTAAAGTGGCTAAATTAGGTAAGAAAACTTACGAACAAGCGGCGGGATTTCTGAGAATTCGCAATGGGAATAATCCTTTAGACAATACAGCTGTACACCCCGAAAGTTATGGTGTAATTAAACAAATTGCCCAGAGTTTACAGGTACCTTTGGTACAAATTACTCAAGTTAAAGAGCAGCTCAAAAGTTTAGATTTAACCCAGTTTGTCACCGAAGATATTGGTTTACCAACACTTAAAGATGTGGTTGCTGAATTGGAAAAACCAGGTCGAGATCCGCGAGAAAAATTTCAGTACGCTATTTTTAAAGACGGTGTAGCTGAAATTAGCGATTTAACTGAAGGCATGATTTTAGAAGGAGTAATCACTAACGTGGTTAATTTTGGTGCTTTTGTTGACGTGGGAGTACACCAAGATGGCTTAGTTCATATCTCGCAACTGTGCGATCGCTTTGTCTCAGATCCGAATGAGATCGTTAAAGTGGGACAGGTAGTTAAAGTCAGAGTCTTAGAAGTAAACGAAAAATTAAACCGTATTGGTCTATCAATTAAACAAGCGTAAACATTTAATAATAACTACTCGGTATATTTACCCAAGTTAATTACTATAATAAAAGATTTTATAACTATTATTAGGGTCGATGGATAATCAACTGCTGTGGCATAATTTTTACCAAGAAATCAATCAATCAGATGAGCAGATTGATCTTGCTAAAGCATCTCTTTATTTTGCTCAGGCAGAGTATCCTAACCTAGATGTTCAGAAATATTTAGACATTTTAGATGCCACTGCTGAAGAAATTTCAGTGCAATTAGCTCCCGAGCGTTATCCTTTAAAAGTTGTCAAGACCATTAACCAGCATCTCTTCGAGCGACTTAAGTTTCAAGGCAACAAGCAAGATTACTATAATCCCGATAATAGTTTCTTACACCATGTAATTAAGCGAAAGTTAGGCATTCCCATTAGCCTCTCGGTAATTTATTTAGCGATCGCTCGTCGCCTCGATTTTCCTATGGTGGGCATTGGCATGCCAGGGCACTTTTTAATTCGCCCTGAATTTGAAGATGTCGGGATTTTTGTCGATCCTTTTAACCGTGGAGAAATTTTATTTGCCGATGATTGTCAGGCACGATTAGACGAAACTTACCAGCAGCAGCTCAAATTAGATCCTAGTTGGTTAGCACCCGTCAGCAACAAGCAGATTCTAGTACGCATGCTCAATAATCTAAAATATATCTATCTCCATCGTCGGGAATTAGATAAAGCTCTATCTACCATGAGTGGCATCATCAAAATTTTTCCTGACAGCTTGACGGAAATTCGCGATCGCGGTTTGCTTTACTATCAGATCAACCGTTGGTCAGAAGCAACTATTGATTTAGAATACTTTCTCAAAGTTGCTCCCAATAGTGATGATGCACCGATGATCGAGATTTTACTAGCAAAGATGAATCGAGTCTCCTGAAAATCGTTTCTAGTTTGGAGGACACAGCAGCATGAATCTAGAGCAACAGTTAGCCATAATTATCAATGATGCCGAGAATCATGGTGTCCCTGCCATAGCAATTGAAAAGGCGATCGCGCCAGTCTTAGAATTGTTTGCCAAACAGCTTAAACAGCTGCAATACTATGTTTTGCAAAATCTTGAGGAAGATTGGATCTTAACTACCATCACCAATCCTCAATTAAATCAAGATAAAAAAGTCATTTATGCTTTTGTTTCATTGCAGGATGCCGCAACCTTCCAAGGAAAAACCAATCCCGACTTAATTGCGATGCCGATAGACGTAATTCAGCTTTTATTTCGGCTCTTTTCTTTACAGCCAGTAGACAGCATTATTTTTATGGAAGACAGTCAAAATCTCAGTCGTGGGGTTGAAATAAAGCGCGAACACCTATCACAGTTAATTACACAGCAGCTTGAACTGTTAAAAAATAGCCCTACTGATATTGCCTAATAAAAGTATCTCAAACTATCCATTAAATATCTGCAAGAAAAGTTAATTTTACAAACTAATATTGACATTTATATCAAATATATCCAGACTCAGTAATCAGCTATACCAGGCTCGTTATAATTACGTATTAAATTAAACGATTATGGGCAGGTGTGGCATGGCATGATTCAGCCAGCTTTTTCTTTGTTTAAAACACAAATTAATTAGCTCACCACCTTTTTAATCGTTAGCAGCTAGATAATTTTCATATCTATCAGCACTTGAAAAGTATCACGACATATGAAGCCCATGTCTAACGCTCAAAATTTTCATAGCTCCCTCAAAGATTCTCGAACTGATCTCCTGCAACAAGAATGGGCAGAGTTTAATCGTTTTCATGACCAAGGAGAATATCCTTGTCCTGTATGTCGTCATGGCAGGGTGGCAGAAATGCCTTTAATGGAGACTTTTGCCTGTAACTTTTGTCAGCATATTTTTACTACTAACTTCGATAAGCAACTGCTAAAGATGGCAGACAGTCAACTTCCTCTAACTTGGTATTGGAATGGCAAGGTTTGGAAGGGTATCCATCGCGAAGGTGCAGAGGTTGGCTGGGCTTATGTGATCTTTGCGATCGCTTTTGTCCTACTACCAACGGCAGTTATTAGTATTGGGGTGTATTTATTTCCGCCCATTAGCGGCAGTTTCTTATCTTGGTTACCCCTAGCATGGACAATTTTAACCTTTCTAGCGCACTTGTTTTGCGTCTTGTGGTTAGTAATTGAATATTACCAGTTTCCAATTTTCCTCTACATTAGAGCCTTGAAGAGAAAATTATCGAATGGAGCAAACTAAAATTTAAAACCTAATTAGAGCAAGATGGGCATAGCTGCGATCGCACCCATCTCTTACTTTGATACTTGTCTACGAAGTTACACCACTGTCTAGATAAAATGGATCAATAATATTGACTGTTCAACAAAATCATCATCAAATCATCGCGATGGTGATGGCTTTAATTAGGTGCAATAGGCAGGGTTCTTCCCTCTACGCGGTCAAGATAGGGCTGCACTTCTTCAGTGTAATCAATCGGCAAGACAGTACATACATTTTCATGAGGACGAGGAATAATTACCCAAGACTCTAAAGTTGCACCTTCAGCTTTTTTAACTGCATCTATTCCAGCAGCCATAGCAGTTTTAACTTCCGAAACGTCACCACGAATATTGACATTAAACCGCGCACTACCAACACGAATATAGCCGACTAAAGTGACTCTTCCTGCTTTTACCATAGCATCGGCTGCTGCCAGGATACCAGGAAATCCTTTGGTTTCGATCGATCCCACGGCAGATTGAGATGGCATAAATTTACTCCTTTTATTATTAATTACAAATATAAATTCAGGAATCTGAGATTAAATTCTGAGATTACATTTACGAATACTAATTTTAGCTGACAAGGGCTAATTTTTGAATACAATTTGCTAGTTCAAGAGAGATTATTAAAAACGATATTGCTCCACTTCTTCGGTATAGTCAATTGGTAAAACCGCCACCACATTATCTGGAGGATTAGGAACAGTATAGTGAGTAGTCACTTTACCTCCAAAAGTTTCTTCCGCTGCTTTTAATCCTGCTAACATCGAAGGTTTTACTTCGGCAATTGGTCCACGAATTGCAATGACAAAAGTACCGCTTTCTCCTTTATCAAAATAAACTAAGGTGACACGTCCTGCTTTTAACATAGCATCAGAAGCAGCTAAAATAGCAGGAAAACCCAAAGTCTGAATCACCCCCACGGCGTGTTGTTGAGACATAAATCTTATGTGAAATTTTTAACGTTCAAGGCTGATCTACCCTAACCACTATATCTTGATTGCGCTCGGTTCGGATACTGTAGCAACAATGCGATCGCAACCAGATTTTGGTTTTGCCCACTGATAGCGATATTCTTCAGGATTACCCCAACATAAACCAAGATATAATTCAGTGCGAGCGGCGTCAATTTCTACCCATTCTGTTTGGTTAATTAATTTGTGAAGATAGTCTGGGGAAATAAGTTGATGATGATTGCCCTGGGAATCGAGCCGATGGTTAACTAACCAATAATTCATGTTGAGGGTAGCTTGGTGCCAAAAATCCAAAATTTCTGAGCGAGCTGCAATTAGAGTTTGCTTATCTCCTGTCACGGGAACTAGTTGATTATGGATTTCAGGATAGGTAATACTTTGTTGGTTAAAGGTACAGGTGCGCCAAATAATTCCTGAGACTCCATGCTGCTGCTGATACTCATGAATTTGACTACGAAAGTCTCGGTAGGCAAAGACTTTATTTACCTGATCCATGTTGAGAGCTTTAGCTACGACAGGATCGTTAAGCCGTTGTGCTGAGGATAAGACTACGCGCTTACCTTTCCAATTCTCTTTTAGCTCACAATCTAATATTTTGATTAGTTCATCAGTGGTATATGTCATCAATCCAGTACGACTATAGCTGCTCTGTTTGAATTGTATCTCTGCTCCTAGACAAGGGAGGTAATTAAACAGATCGACTTTATTTTTGATTAAGATCGACAGCTGATAGGTAACATCAGTAACAATAATATTTATGATTAGAAGGAAGATACGAATTAGTAAAGTTATATGTCGTCAGAAAACATCGAAATTTGCCCAGTTTGTCAAGTCAAAATCAAAAACGACAGCGAGGTAATATTCAGTGCGGGAAAACCAGGCGATCGCACTAAGCTTTGGGCACGAGTATGTCAGTATGTTGCAGAGCGTCAGGATGGCTGCATCAATCAAGATTCAGCTAAAATTTCTGTCATCAAATCGACAGATAGCTATCAACCAGTAAGATTTGAACAGAGGGAATAATGACTTACATATAACTTAATAATTTAACTTAAAAATAATTTGTAGGAAGGGTTAGAACTTTCGTCCCAATAACGATATCCCATCGAGTTAAGAAACTGTTGCCAGGCTGACATTTCATCAGGTGGAACCTGCATACCGACAGCAATTCGCCCATAGTCAGCACCATTATTGCGATAGTGGAAGAGACTAATATTCCAGTTAGGACTCATGGTTCTCAGAAACTTAACTAATGCTCCTGGACGTTCGGGAAATTCAAAGCGATATAGCAACTCGTTGTTCGCTAACAACGATCGCCCTCCTACCATATGGCGCAGGTGCATTTTAGCTAGTTCATCATCGGTCAAATCAATGGTATTAAATCCGTGAGCTTCAAAGTTGGTCACAATCGAAGCCGCATCATCACGATTCTTAATTTGAATACCAACAAAGATATAAGCTTGTTGAGCATCAGAAATTCGATAGTTAAACTCAGTTAGATTACGTTTACCAATACACTCACAGAATTTAAGAAAGCTACCCCGCTCTTCAGGAATAGTAACCGCAAAAATTGCCTCGCGGCGTTCTCCTAATTCTGCTCTTTCCGAGACAAACCGCAGTCGATCAAAGTTCATATTGGCACCACAGGCAATCGACACTAGGGTTTCTCCCATAATGTCTTCTCGTTCAACATAAGCTTTAGCTCCAGCGATCGCTAATGCCCCTGCGGGTTCTAAAATTGAGCGGGTATCCTGAAAGACATCCTTAATCGCGGCGCAGGTATCATCTGTATCCACTAGTATAATTTCGTCCACATAATCTTGGCACAGGCGAAAAGTTTCGGCTCCTACTTCTCTTACTGCCACACCATCGGCAAATAAACCAACTCGGGGTAAACAAACTCGATATCCTGCCTTAAGTGATCGGTACATAGCATCCGCATCAACGGGTTCAACACCAATAATCTTAATTTCAGGGCGTAATCGCTTAATGTAAGCTGAAATACCCGCAATCAAACCACCGCCACCAATCGCCACAAAGATAGCGTGGATTGGCTGTTGATATTGCCTTAAAATCTCCATCCCAATCGTACCCTGTCCTGCAATCACATCAGGATCGTCAAAAGGATGAATAAAAGTCTGGCTTTTTTCTTGACACAGTTGTTTGGCATGGACACAAGCATCATCATAGGTATCCCCATGTAAAACCACATTTCCTCCACGCGCCTGCACCGCATCGATCTTTACTTGGGGAGTGGTTACAGGCATCACAATAATTGCCGTGGTACGTAAATGCTTAGCAGCTAAAGCTACTCCTTGAGCATGATTTCCCGCTGAGGCAGCAATTACCCCCCGTTGTAATACTTCGGGAGCTAACTGTATCATTTTATTGTATGCCCCACGTAGCTTAAACGAAAAGACAGACTGCATATCTTCACGTTTCAATAACAATTTATTATTTAGTCTGGTTGATAGATTAGCAGCGTATTCTAGGGGTGATTCTTGAGCAACATCATAAACACGGGCATTGAGAATCCTCTCCAGGTAGTCGGATTTCATGGGCGGGAGGTTAGGTAGAAATAATCTTAGATCTTATCAAAGTTTATCTGTGGAAATTTTTTCCGTTGCTGCTCAGTTGTTTACTTGTCTTAAGTGATACTTTAAAAACCTAAGTTATATTATTTCTGTTTTTTAAACCTAAAATCGATACTAATGCTAATTTTTTCTTGAACCCTAATCCTATGGGAAGCTAATTTTATATTTAATTACATCTACCTACTAATCTAGATATCCTTCAACTAAAATATCTGAGTCAATGATCTGAGTCGTAACTTGCTTTAACTCTAAGGCATTATTCATAATAGTTAAGCCCAAATCTCCGACGGGAGATGGTGCTAAGCTGCCACCAATAATTTTTGGGGCAATAAAAGCCATTACTTTTTGAATTGTACCGTCAGCGATCGCTTTAGCTGCTAAGGTACCACCACATTCCCATAAAACTTTAGATATACCTTGTTGGTACAAATATTCGATTACTATTTTAGGAGTGAGTGCAGTGACGGTAATAATATTAATTCCTTTGCTGAACATTTCTTGCCACTGTGCAGCATCACTATTCACTTCGGTAAAAATTGTTGTTGGTGCAACTTTAACATCCCATAAATTACAGTCAAGAGGTAAATCTAGATTACGACTCATTACAACTCGCAAGGGGTTATGTTCTGTAACTCCATGAGTAGTAAGGTTGGGATTATCTTTTCTGACTGTATTTCCCCCAATGATAATGGCATCACAGGTACTTCTTAACTGATGAACTAAGTGACGTGAAGTTTTTCCTGTAACCCAAGCACTATGACCAGAAGTGGCAGCTATCTTACCATCTAGAGTCATGGCATATTTTAAAATACCAAAAGGCTGTTGGTGCAATATACGATGAATAAAAGCTTCGTTGAGTTGGCGACAGGCAGCTCCTTCTACTCCAACTATTACTTCGATCCCTGCCTGCTTTAATTTCTCAATTCCTTTTCCCCCGACTAAAGGATTAGGATCGATCATCCCTGTTACTACTTTTGCTACTTGAGCTTTAATCAAAGCATCGGCACAAGGAGGTGTTTTCCCATAATGGCTACAGGGTTCAAGATTTACATATAGAGTGGCACCATGAGCTTTTTCCCCCGCATCTCTCAAAGCAAATACTTCGGCATGGGGTTGTCCGAATTGAGGATGAAAACCTTCCCCAACAATCTTGCCATCCTTGACTATTACTGAACCAACCAAAGGATTAGGAGAAGTCTTTCCTGAAGCACGCTGAGCTAACTCTATACATCTCCGCATCATCTGGCAATCAAAATTAGATATATTTGCTTTCGGGGTCATGGTTTGTCGAATTCAATAGTTGTTATGATTCTGTTGAGGATGTAGTTGTAAACAGCCTACAGCCTATCGCTTATAGCTACAAGCAATATAATTTCCCCTTACTTTTCAAATCAGTAGCAGTCTAAATCATGGCAGTTCATCACAATCGAGAAGCATTTATTCCCTACAGTCGGCAAGAAATTATTGAATTATGTATTGATGATGGAATTGCGATCGTAGATAGGCAGAACTTTCGTGATTTCTGTAATATTTTGATGGCATACTATCATTTTAAGCTGCATTGTCATCTGGAAAATCTAAAATCTGATTTTACCCCTTTTGACCCTGATTTAACGACTTATCAAACTATTAAAGCTTTAAGTGACCTGGAACTAAAACAGAAAGAAATAAACTTGATTTCCAGTTTTGAACTAATTTTAAATCAGGCTAATTATACTTCCATATCTCAACGAGAATTACAGCAGGCGTTACTAGAAGATTCTCTATTTGATCTCAAGACAGAAGTGGATTTTAATGATTTTGAACAGATGGTTTGTTATGCCCGTGGTGATTCATCTGAAACAGTTAAGCTTAAAAAATGGGGTTTTAGAACAGTTGAAAATCAAATAGATGTTTACCAGCAGGTAGCTTTATTAATTAAATTTAAAGAGGAGCAGCATTTTAAAGATAAGCCAGTTGCTAAAGAGGAATTAAACTTTAAACCAGGTAAG
>JBCDEP010000170.1:0-13537 GCA_039179675.1 Cyanobacteria bacterium P01_G01_bin.67 | reverse complement strand
TAGTTTGATGAGCTAAATTGAGCATGATTAAGAAGATTTCTCTAGAAATATACTCAAAATCACAGATAATAATTTGTTTTAATGACGCAGATAAAATCAGAAATTACGATAGCCGTCGTTGGTGATGTTCATGATTTATGGGAACAAGAAGATCGACAGGCTTTACAACATCTCGGGGTAGATTTAGTTCTATTTGTCGGAGACTTTGGCAATGAGTCGGTCGAAATAGTTGAGAAAATTGCTGCTGTAACCACTCCCAAGGCAGTAATTATGGGTAATCATGATGCTTGGTATAGTGCCTCTTCGTGGGGGAGACAGAAAGCTCCCTACGATCAATCAACCGAAGATCGAGTTCAGCAGCAGCTGGATTTACTGGGAGAAGCCCATGTCGGCTTTGATAAGCTGGATTTTCATCAGTTTGCCCTATCTGTTGTGGGTAGTCGTCCGTTTAGTTGGGGTGGTTCTGTATGGCGAAATAGCCAGTTTTATCGCGATCGCTATGGCATCAAAAGTTTTGAGGAATCTACCCAGCAAATAGTTAATTCAGCTCAGGATGCCACTGAGGATACCCTGATTTTCATTTCCCACAATGGACCTTATGGTCTGGGGAATAAAACAGAATCCATCTGTGGGCGAGACTGGAAACTAGAAGGCGGTGACTATGGCGATCCTGACTTAACTGAGGCGATCGCCATAACTAAAAGTTTGGGCAAGTCGGTTCCCTTCGTAACCTTTGGACATATGCATCATGAGTTAAAACATCCTCGTGGTAAACGTCGCCAGATAGTTGCGGTCAAAGAGCAAACAGTCTACCTCAATGCAGCCTGTGTCCCCCGCATTACCAAAAGCTCTCAGGGGAAAAATCGTAGTTTTTCCCTAGTTAAACTTTACCAGGGAATAGTTCAGACAATTTCCTTAGTATGGTTAGACCAGGATTTTGCTATTCAATCAGATGAAGTGCTTTATCAAACTTACAATACCTTAGGTAAGTAGGTGGAAGAGACATGTAATTTAACTTTCAAGGTATGGGTTTTCTTTGTATGCGAAGCGGAAAAAGAGTAATTATCACAACTTCTCTTTAGGAAACTCTTCTTTGCCTAATCCTTGGCACTTTAATTGGGCTGTCCGTCCTGGCAGAATTGAAAACTGAAAAATTCTACTCACAACTTCTTCAAGTTTTTTATTGACAATAAAAGCAATAGCAAGAAGCAATCAAGAATTATGTTCGTAACTTATGATATTTACTCTGAGTCAGCATTATTGACTGAGTAAATTTACCAGCACTGCCAGAAAATAACTACTTACTACTGAGGAGTAGGCGGATACTGAAGATGAGCGACCAACACAACGCTGTTAACTTAGATGAATGGGCTGAGATAGCGATCGCCAAACACACCCGTAAAATTTTTAAATACGAAGCTAGAGTCCTGAAAGATAAAGATCCAGAAGATTTACATCAAATGCGAGTTGCCATGAGACGGTTAAGAAGCGCGATCGCAGGTTTTGCCTTAGCTCTTGATTTACCAGATGCAGTCAGCGAAAAAAACATTGCCAAGTTCGGTCGCTCTCTTGGGAAACTGAGAGATTTAGATGTTCTGTTAGCCAAACTGACCAATGAATATCGCCCTTTATTACCTATAGCCGAACAAAAGATTTTAGATCGAGTAATTAAATCTTTAACTAGACAACGGGGTCGAGAACTAAAGCAGGTTCGCAAAACTATCAACAGCAAGCTATATCTTAATTTTGAGGAAGAGTTAAAACATTGGTTAAAACATCCTTTATATCAAAGTATGGGTAAACTGGCGATTTATCCCTTGTTACCAGACTTGCTTCTGCCGCAAGTTAGTCAATTTTTGCTCCATCCTGGTTGGCTAGTAGGAACAACCATCAAAGATGGCATCATTCAATTCCCGCAAATACTGAATCAAGAAGCGATAGTTCAATTAGTATCAACGGAGGACTATCTGCTCCACGACTTACGTAAATTAGCCAAAAAGACTCGCTATAATCTGGAGCTATTTTCTCCACTATATAATAATACGTATAATCACTATTTGAGTCAGATCGAGCAGATTCAAGAAATTCTCGGTCAGATCCAAGATTTTCATGTTTTGAGGAAAATTTTAGAAAAAGCTTTAAAAACAGCGATCGCAACTCAGTTACCAACTTTAGCAGAGTTATTATTAAGCGGACGATACCACAAATGGCTAGAATGGGAAGTAATACAGCGAGAATTTCTTCAAGAGCAAACCCGCAGAAAACTCAGACAGACTGTACAGCATCCTCTCAAAATCAACTGTAAATAAGGAACTTGTTACAAAATGCAGTTTAGAGAATGCAACTCAAACTTCAATTCAAGATCAAATTGATAAAAATTAGTTAGTAGCTTCACCAAAAATAAAGCTACTAACAGCTGCTAGTACCATTAATATCTATTTTGTTAGATTCTTATATACTTATCTCGTATATTCTAGTTTTTGCTTCACTTTACTTAGGATAAATAAGCAGTATTGAGATCACTATTAGAATCGGCAATTTTAATTAAAATGTAAACGATTTCTAACTATGAATTCTAAATTTTAATTCAAACTTATTGATATTAAATTCAAGGTACTAAAATTATGGTAAGTGTTGCTCAGGCGCGTCCCAGCGATCGCGCTAAGTTTATTCGGCAAACCTATACACATCTGGCAGGTGCAGTTGCTGCTTTTATTCTCGTTGAGTTTATTTTATTCCAGACAGGTATTGCTGAGGTTCTATTTAATTTTGTTGCAGGTAGTCGTTTTGCTTGGTTTGCTATCTTGGGTGGTTTTTCTCTCCTCGGTTGGATGTCAAGAGGATTTGTTTCCCAAGCCGATTCTGTGGAAAAACAGTATGCAGGATTAGGATTATACGTTGTTGGCGAAGCACTTATTTTTGCGCCGCTACTTTATATTGCTACTTATTATTCTGGAGATCCTAATTTAATCCCCTCAGCAGCAATCTTAACTTTGTTGTTATTCGGTGGCTTAACTACTGTCGCCTTCACCACCCGCAAAGATTTTTCTTTTTTAGGCAATATCCTCAAAGTGGGGGGATTTATTGCTTTAGGGCTAATTGTTTGTAGTATTCTTTTTGGCTTTACTCTCGGACTACTTTTCTCTGTAGTGATGGTAGTATTTGCTTCGGCTGCAATTCTCTACAGCACATCTAAAATTATCCACAACTATACAGTTAATCAATATGTTGCGGCTTCTTTGGAGTTGTTTGCTTCTGTAGCATTGCTCTTTTATTACGTTGTGCAAATTCTCTTGAGAATGTCTTCTCGCAATTGAATTAGGTCAATTAATCAAGAATAATAAAACTTGATTGAGCTTGAACTATGGAAATAAAACCTTGACCAAAATCTTTTAAAATACCTCTGGGTATTAACCCATAAGCAATCTAGCTAGCTATTACAGACTGTTCAACATCAAAGAACAGCATCCTGTAATAGCTTTTTGCTGCTAAGGCTGAAAGCACTGAGTCAAAGATAATAATTTAACTAGATATAGAAGTTATACACAACGGCGATCGCTTATGTGATCAAAATTCAAATATTAGCCCCGCTATATTCTGCGGTTGATTTTTGCCAGATCCATCATTACCCCTTCGAGTAAACTTCACAATCTCTGAGGTAGTTTGAGGCTGACATTTTTCTGTCATATTTGGTAACTAAAATTATAAAAAATAATTAAAAGTTGCAGACATTTCAATAAACCTTAAAGAAGTTAAAGCTTGTCTGACGGCGATCGCGGAAAGAATCTGCTAAACATTTTCTCCTTTGCACATTGACCAAACAAGCCAACTAGAAGCCATGAAATCAACCGAAAAGCCGCCCCAGCAGTTGCCAGAGTTAGAACCGAAATTAAATCAACAGTCTTATGCTAAATCATCAGTCCCTCAGCCGAGAAAAAACCAGTTGCCTACTGGATGGTTAGCGGCAATAATTCTGTTGGGAGGAGGTGTTGCTTGGTGGCAAATACAAACACCTTCAATATTATCAACAGCAGAATCTAGCATCCAAACACCATTACCTAAAGCTGTGACTACGGTAGCTTTGACTTCAGGCTCAGGAGTACAGCAGATTAAACTTTTAGGACAAGTAGAAGCGGGGGAAAGTGCAACTATCAGTCCGCAAATTGATGGTCGAGTACAGCAGGTTTTAGTCAGAGAAGGCGATCGCGTCAACGCAGGAATGACTCTAGCGATTCTTGATGATGCCGATCCCAGGTTAAACCTAGCAGAAGCAGATGCCAGACTGGCTCAAGAAAGAGGTAATTTGGCTAGGTTAAAAGTAGGTACTCGTCCCGAAATCATTGCTCAAAGACAGGCAGAGTTAAACGCAACTATAGCTAGAGAAGCAGAAGCACAAGATAATTTAGCCAGAGTTTCTAGTTTAACGGAAGAAGGTGCATTGTCTCAAAGAGCCTTAGTTGAAGCTCAAACGGCGGTAAATACTGCAACTAGCGAAAAATTTCGCGTACAGGCACTATTAGCAGAAGCACAAGCAGGGGCAACCAAAGAAGAAATCGAGGCACAGGAAGGCTTGGTAGCTGCTGCCGTTGCCGCCTTAGAACAGGCACAGTTAGGAATGCAGCGCACAGAAATCAAAGCTGCTTTTTCTGGGATAGTTCAATCACGGGAGGTTGACCCTGGTGATTATGTCGAAGTGAGTGACCCTGTCATGACTCTGATAAGCGATCGCTCTTTAGATATTTTTTTAGAACTTCCCGAAAACTTGAGCGGGCAAATTACGCCAGGAATGCAAGTAAACCTCAATGCTCGCGCTTTACCAAATTGGCAGCAAGAGACAACAATTACCGCAGTAGTACCGACCGCTGATGCCACGTCTCGCCGTCAGTTAGTTAGAGTCAGTTTAGACAATCCACCTCAGGGCTTATTACCAGGAATGGCAATTCAAGGAAATCTTGCTGTCCCAGTAGAAGGGGCTGATACCTTTATTGTACCTCGCGATGCTTTAACCAGAAGGAGAGACGACTGGCTGTTGTTTACAGTCAATAACAATCAGGCTCAACAATTTGCCGTAGAAATGGTGGCAGATTTAGGTCAAGAAGTAGTTATCGCTAATGACGAACTTGAAGAAGGACAAAATATTGTAATTACGGGGGGAGATGGTCTAACAAATAGTGCTGCGGTGAAAGTGGTTAATTCGGTTGATGGTTAGTTATTGGCTTCAACTGATGGCTTCATACTACTAAAAATCAAAGAGATTCCACCACACGATTCTTACAACTAAAATGCGATCGCCCTAAATTCAAATTATGTTGGAAAATAAATCCAAAAACAACATCAGCTTAAAAACCAGAGATATTGTTGCTGCGTATACCTTACTGCGAATTGTAGTTGGTATTAATTATTTTAATCACGGGGCTACGAGAATTTTTAATGTCCCTGGGTTTATGGATGCAATGGTTAATACGATGCAAGCTTCATGGATTCCTGAATTTTTAGTCAGAATTAATGCTGCTTTAGTACCGCCAGTAGAATTAATTGTGGGTGCATTGATGATTTTTGGCTTGTTTACTCGGGGTGCTTTAATTGCCTGTTTTATCTTGATGGCTGTTTTAATGTATGGCATTACCATTATTCAAAACTGGGATACGGCTGGCAGTCAACTGATTTATAACATTGTTTTATTTATTCTCTTGGCAGGGGTTAATTTTGATCGCATTTCTGTAGATGCTTGGTTAAAAAACAAACGCAATCGCATTTCTAAGTAGGAAATAAGAAATTTTGATAAAAAGATCCCACTTTAATTCTATTTTCTTAAAAACAATACTCGTCATTCTCAGCTTGGCTGTGACAAATATGTTCAATCTATCTCAACCACTTAATCCTATGATGGTGTAATTGAAGACGAGGAACAGCGAGATATCTCTAATGAAGTAGAAAGTATTTATCCCGATTATGAAACCTCTCTCTTATTACCAGGATTAATCGAAATTAATATTAATGGAGTTGCCGAAGAACTAACAAGGGAAGATAACTAATAGATATTTTATACTAAATAAGAAAGCATTTTCTGTTTTAGATTTCAACCAATAAATTTTAATATAATAATTTTATGCCTTTAGTTTTTTAAAAAAATGGCAATGGAAATAGACATAAATAATATCATTTTCAATGATAATAATAGTCAGAAAAAACGCAAGTTAATTACAAATCAACTATTTGAATACAATCAATCTCAATCCGAAAAAGTAGTAGAGTGCGATCACCTAAAAATAGAACCACCTGATTATATAGAAATATATGCAGAAGTAAAGCCACAAAAATTAGTTGGTGGTTTAATTAGCTATATTGACTGGGGTCGTTGGCTATATATAGATACAATTTGGGTTAATGCAAACTATAGAAAAAAAGGAATCGGGCAATATTTAGTCACATCTGCCGAACAAAAAGCTAAAAATAAAGGCATCAAACGAGCCAGGCTTTGTACGTTTGATTTTCAAGCTTTGCCTTTCTACCACAAGCTCGATTACAAAGTTTATGGAAAACTTGAAGACTTTCCTGAAGGTCATACACTCTATTATTTGAAGAAAAAATTATTTGAATTGACAAATATATCTCCATGCAATATATGACATATATATTTTATTCTTTAGCCAAATTATTTAACATACACTCTGAGATTTGCTCACTAGAATAACCAATGACTAAGGACAATAACAATGCCCGATCAAAAACCTAAAATAGTAATTATCGGTGCTGGTTTTGCAGGATTGAGAGCAGTCCAAAATCTAACCAGAATTGATGCTGAAGTTTTATTGATAGACCGCAATGGCTACCATACTTTTATCCCTCTGCTTTATCAAGTTGCTACGGGTTTTATTCCACCCAAAACTGTTGCTTATCCTATCAAAAAATACCTGCCTTCTGCTGCTAATGTCTGTTTTTTTCAAGCAGAAGTATTAGGAATAGATTTTGATAATAAGATTATCTCAACCGATCGCGACAATATTATTTATGATTATTTGGTAATAGCTACGGGAAGTCAAACTAAATTCCTGGGTGTAGAAGGCGCACCTGAGTATACTTATCCTCTGCGAACTCTTAAAGATGCGGTGGCTTTACGCGATCGCATTTCAAGTAATCTCGAACGTGCGGTTACTTGTACTGATTGGGAAACAAGACAACAATTACTAACTTTCACGATTGTTGGTGGTGGTGCAACGGGTATAGAATTAGCAGGAGCTTTGAGGGAATTAGTGGTAGCTATTTTACCCCAAGAATATCCCGAACTTGATCGCCGAGAAGTTAAAATAATTCTCATTCATTCTAGAGATAGATTACTTGCCGATTTTCCGACTCATTTGGGAAACTATACGGGTAGGCAATTGTGCCGTCGGGGAGTAAAAATTCATTTTCAAACTCGGGTGGGTTCAGCAATGGCAGGAGCAGTAGAATTAGAGGATGGTACCATAATTGAGACCGCAACTATTATCTGGACGGCGGGAGTAGAAGCTAATCTGCCTGCTGATTCTGAAAAATTAGCTACAGCTAAAAGCGAGCAAATCTGCGTACGCTCGACTCTGCAACTTTTAGAATATCCCGAAGTATATGCCGTAGGAGATGTTGCACATGTTCGACAAGGTGGCAAACCACTATTAGGAATCGCCCCCGAAGCTTTGCAACAGGGTACTACAGTAGCCAAAAATATTAAACGACAATTACGCGGATTACCACCTCAACCTTTTAATTATTTTAATAAGGGAACAGCAGCGATCGTTGCTCGTAATGCAGGAGTGGCATATTTATTGGGCAAAATTCCCTTAAAAGGTTGGTTTGCTTGGTTATTATGGCTCGGAATTCATTTATATTATCTCCCTGGTTTGGCTAATCGCCTAACAGTTCTTCAAATTTGGCTCAAAGATTATTTTGTAGGAGAGCGTAACTTCCAACCAATGATTGCCAAATCTACAGCTAACCAGCTTTCACCTAGTAATAACAAATCTCAAATATCATCTTATAAATAGGAGCGATCACACTATGAAATATCTTCCTTTAGCTGCACGTATCTGCCTTTGCATTATTTTTATCAACTCAGGAATTGGCAAGATTTTGGGTTTTACTAACACGGCGGAAATGATGGCAAACCAAGGTTTACCTATTGCCAATATCTTATTAATTTTCACAATCGCTTTTCAATTACTCGGCGGGCTTTCTTTACTATTGGGTTATAAAGTCAAAATCGGTTCGACACTACTAATCTTATTTTTAATACCTGCAACCCTAGTATTCCATAATCCCATTGCTAACCCAGATGAACTAAACAATTTTCTGAAAAATCTTGGTCTGATTGGTGGCTTATTAATGACTATTTATGCTGGTGCAGGTGCATTAAGTATTGATAATGCTTCTGAACAAACACAACGCCAACAAGAAGTAACAACTAATCATTGATTATCCATAGATCCTAAGGTAAGTAATGTCCACTCTAACCAACTCTAGTCCAAAAAATTGATCGCTAACAATTGCAAGAGTATGACAGAAAACTGGATTAAATGGAGTAGAAAACTTCAGGCTATTAGTCAAACGGGACTGCACTTTAGTAAAGACCAATATGATCGCGAAAGATATGAAGAAATAGGAATATTGGCTGCTGAAATATTAGCAGAACATACTAACTTATCGGTTGCAAAATTACTTCAGCTCAATAATGTCGAATTTGGTTATGCCACTCCCAAAGTTGATGTGAGGGGAGTTGTTTTTCAAGACGAAAAAATATTGTTAGTTCGAGAAATTGCCGATGCTGGAAGGTGGACTTTGCCAGGAGGATTTGCGGACGTTAACGAAACACCTTCTCAAGCGGTAGTTCGTGAAGTGAGGGAAGAGTCAGGGTTTGAAACACAAGCAATCAAGCTATTGGCTATATACGATCGCGAACATCAACAACATACACCACCCTTGCCTTACAGCATATACAAACTCTTTTTTCATTGCCGAATTATAGGGGGACAACCTCAGGTTAATAATGAGGTGAGTGACATTTCTTTTTTTAGCGAAACTGAAATACCTGTTGATCTATCAGAAGCAAGAGTCAAAAAATCACAGCTGATTAGGTGCTTTGAACATTTTCAAATACCTGATTTACCAACAGATTTTGACTAAAGAAATCAAACGTTAATCCATTTTTTGCATAAAGAATACTCTGAAATCTTTGAGTTTTATATTCATAAACAAGGTCTATTAATTATTCATTATCGATTAAAAAAATGAGTTTAATCAGAACAGCCGTTCGTTGGCGACATGGCACAGGAGTATTATTTTGCCTTTTGGCATTATTTGGTATTCTGGCATTATTCCAATTACCTTTAGAACTACAGCCAGGGGGCGATCGCCCTGAGATCAGTATTACGACTCCCTATCTGGGTGCAAGTCCCGCCGAAGTAGAAGACTTAATTACGCGTCCGATTGAAGAAAGATTGGAAGAAGTACAAGGTGTACAAGAAATCACCAGCACCAGTCGAGCAGGGACTAGTAGCATCAACATTGAGTTTAATTGGGATAGCGACATTGATCGTTCCTTAGTTGATGTCCTCAATAAGTTACAGCAGGTAGAAGCACTACCCATAGAAGCCGATGAGTCCGATGTAGAAGTGGTTAGCGGTAGCAGTAGTCCGATGATGTGGGTGGTTTTGACTCCCAAATCAGGTTTTACAGCTGATGACTATCACTACAGGGATTTAGTCGATGATGTAATTGTGCCTCGTTTCCGCCAGGTACAGGGAGTAGGACAGTTTTTGGTCTCTGGCGGGAGAGAAAGAGAAGTTGAAGTGGTTGTCGATCCCAAAGCTTTAGCCGATCGCAATCTTACCATTGGCGATGTAGCAAATAGTCTCCGTAATAATAATCAAGATATTCGCGGAGGTCCTTTAGTCTTGGGCAGGAGAGAGTATCGAGTGCGGACTGTCAGTCGAATTCAAGATGTTAAACAGCTAGAAGGATTTGTACTACGTCGAGATGAATCGGGGACGGTTTATCTGGGAGATGTAGCTCAAGCACGCATGGGTCGTGCCATTCAAGACCGAGCTTTAGTTTGGAATAATGAACCTGCGGTAGCTACAGGGATTATTCGCCAGATAGGGGGTAATGTAACCGAAATTTCGGCGGGATTGAGAGCAGCTTTGGTTGAACTGGAAGCTCGATTTGACCGCGAGGGAGAAGGAATTGCTTTCGAAATTCCCTATGATGAAAATGACTACATCAATGAGTCGATTTCTTTTGTCCAGAGTAACTTGATTATTGGTGCCATTCTCGCGGCTCTAATCTTACTATTATTCCTAGGTTCATTAAGAACAGTTGGCGTAATTGCGATCGCCATTCCCACTACTTTAATTACCGTCTTTATTGTTTTTTATTTATTAGGTCGCAGCCTCAACGTAATTAGCTTGGCGGGTTTGGCTTTTGCCGTCGGGATGGTGGTAGATAATGCCATTGTTGTTCTAGAAAATGTCTTTACCCATATGCAGCAGGGTAAAACTCCCATGAAGGCAGCGATCGATGGGACGCAGGAAGTAGGAGGTGCAATGCTAGCTTCTACCCTCACCACTGTAGCTGTATTTGCACCGATCGTCTTAGTTACAGGGGAAGCAGGACAACTCTTTTTTGATATCGGGATTGCTCTTTCTGCTTCGGTGATGTTTTCATTGTTTGCGGCATTAACCTTAATTCCGATGTTAGCGGGACTATTTCTCAAGCGGACAGAAGCAGAACAAATGTTAGTAGGAGGAGAATACAGAGGCGGTAATTACTTTGAGTCTGCTATTTACCAAACCTCAGCAGTTTTCCGTTTAGGAGAGAGTAAGTTAGAGCAATTTCTCTTGAAAACCGTCCGCTGGTCGTTAGGAAGAGGCAGATTAAAACGTCGTTTATTAGTCTTAGCACTTCCCATAGTCTTATTGATCGCCAGCTTTCAACTATTACCCCCTGCCGACTATTTACCAGAAGGCAACCGTAACCTAATTTTGTGGCTGGCTGAACCTTTTCCTGGGACGAGTATTCCTGAAACGATCAAGCTTACTCAAGCACCACGAGATTTTATTGACCAACAACCAGAAATGAATCGAAGTGTATTCGTATCTCGTCCTGGTTTAAGAGCGATCGCTGGTTTTATGAAACCAGAATTGTCCACGGGTAAAAACTTAGACGATATGGTTAATCGTCTGCGAGAAGCAGGAGCAAATTACCCTGGGTTTCGGTTTTTGGTACCTAGGCGTGTTTCTATTTTCCAAGACCCTGGTAAAGAATTTGAGGTGCATATTATTGGGGAAAACTTAGAGGAATTAGACACATTGCAGTTACAGATTAACCAGCAGATCTCAGAATTACCAGGAGTTGAAAATGTTCGTGCCGATTTTGTCACAGGTGCGCCAGAATTACAGATAGTTCCCAACCGCGAGCGTCTAGCAGAAGCAGGATTATCAGAGGGGGAAGTAGGAGAAATGGTGCAGGCTGCTCTAGGCGGTTTAAGAGCTTCGGAATTTGTGGATGGGAAAAGAGAACTCGATGTCACTGTTGAATTACAGGATACCTTTGTCCAAACTCCCGAACAATTGCGCCAGTTAGCTATCTTCAACGGGAACGGTCAAAGATTGCAGCTAACTGATGTAGCAGAAGTATTAGAAACCACAGGCGCGGATGCGATTAACCACGTTGATTTAGAAAGATCGATTACCTTAACCGCTAGTGTATCTAGAGAAGCTCCTTTAGGGGCATTAATTGATCGCACCGAACAAGAAATACTTGAACCTCTTCGCCAAGAATTACCCTTAGGCGTGCGAGTTGAGTTAGCAGGCTCGGCAGATGTTTTAGCAGAAACCTTATTCCAGCTAGGCTCTACTTTCTTACTATCCTTAGTCATTACCTATCTATTATTAGTAGCTTTGTATCGTTCTTTTGCCTACCCGCTACTGATTATGGCAACCGTACCAATGGGAATGACTGGCGCATTATTATCTCTGGTAATTGCCAATGCTATTCCTGGTGTAGTTATTCCCCTTGATATGATTACAGGGTTGGGTTTTGTAATTCTTACAGGAGTAGTCGTCAACAACGCCATTCTTTTAGTTGATCGCGCCTTACAACTCCAAGGAGAAGGCATGGAATACGATGCCTCTCTTTATTATGCCGTGGGCGATCGCTTGCGACCGATCTTTATGTCCGCAGGAACTAGCGTACTGGGTATGTTACCCCTAGCGGTGCTTCCAGGGAAAGGCGCAGAACTCTATCAAGGTTTGGGTATCGCTCTCACAGGCGGTTTGGCTCTCTCTACTTTTTTAACTCCCACAGTAATTCCCGCCTTGATGGGACTATTACAGGATTTCCAACCTAGAAAGAGTAAAGAGCATGAGCATTCAGAAGAATCAAGAGAATTAGTAAACGATAAAGGTTAAAAAATACCTTGATGTGATTATTACAGGATTTTCAATCTAAAAGGAGTATTAAAAAAGAAGAGTTGGAGCTAGAAAATCTCAGGAATTGGTGAAACGGATGTCAGTTTGATAACAATACACTTCACTGATGTTAATCAATATAAATGAATAGTTATGAACTTGCAAAAAAGGCTCAAAATAGGTTTATTATTCATTCGTTTTAGTACGGGAATATTTTTCTTAGTCTGGTCGATAGAAAAAATAATTTATCCTGAAATTACGCAAAAAGTATTTTCTCGATTTTATTTCATAGAGATTTCCCCTACCATTTCTCTAGCGGTCGGTATTTTTCAAACCTTAATTGTACTTGCATTTATGGCAGGATTACTCAAAACTTGGACTTATGGATCGATTTTAGGAATGCATACTGTTTCCACTTTTTCTACCTACAAAGAGCTACTCAATCCGTATGAACCTCCCAATCATTTATTTTGGGCAGCAGTACCTCTACTTGCAGCCTTGATAGCATTATTTTTGTTACGCAAAGAAGACATCTTATTAAGTATGGACAGTTGATTCGAGACATAACAAGAAAGCGAGATGCTGTAGTTTAAATTAAAAAATCACCAGAAACCATTTCAGCTAATAATTCAACTATAAAAAGCGATCGCTTGCGTCTGATTTTTATGTCAGCAGGAACTAGCGTACTAGGGATGCTCCCCCTCGCCGTGCTTCCAGATAAAGGTGCAGAACTGGATCGGGGTTTGGGTATTGCTTTGACAGGCGGTTTAGCTCTCTCTACTTTCTTAACCCCCACCGTAATTCCCGCTCTGATGGGATTATTGCAGGATTTTTAACTGAGAAGAAGGAAACAAGAGTATGAGCGTCAAGAAAAATCGAAGAAATTAGTAAAGGATAAAAGTTCGAAAGTAATGGGTAAATAAATAGCAGAACTTAATTTAGACTATAAATAATAGTTTGATAAATATTATTCTAATTCATGTTCATGCTCTATGCATTTATATTTTGCGATTGTAACATCTACTTCAGGCATATGATGTTCGACTAAAATCAGAGTATCTTCTATCAGTTTTTTAATTACATTTAATACTATAGAT
>JBCDEP010000118.1:0-20747 GCA_039179675.1 Cyanobacteria bacterium P01_G01_bin.67 | reverse complement strand
TAAACGAATATCCGTACTATTTTTTGGGGTAACTTTGGGATTATGCTTGTTATTGTCTTCTCCCGTTAATGCCAATACCTATAATAAAATCGTTTTTCTAAATGCATCTAATGGATTTAGAATAGCCAAGCTAGCTGGTGCTGAAGAAACTAACGTTTCCTGGTACAAAAATATTACAGTTAAAGTCTGGCCATCTAAAATAACAGATAAAATGCGTCTTGAAGCTATTGATGCTGCGAGTCAAGACGCTTGCCAATTTGATAAAGTAACAGGTCAGATGAACACTAATGCATCTGGTCGTCAGTATTACACTTTTCGTTTTCAACCTAAGGAATCAGCTCAATCCTGTTCACTGCGAGTAATTGGCTGGAGAAACCCTTGGAATTGGCTTGGTCGTAAGGATTTTAAGCTCAACTTCTCTTCTGAGGAGAAGCCGAAAACGACTACAGGTTCAACTACTACCACCACTACAACTACATCCCCGACAAATACAAGCTCAAGTAACGATCAGAAAAACTACGTAATCACAGTAGGAACAAATAGTAAATCTGAAATGAGCGTTGGATCAATTACAAATCGAGGCGGTCACGGAATTAGAATCTATTGCCCAGTGTCCCATTTTTCTTATGACGATCCGATAATTTTCCCCAACCAGCCAGGTAAATCTCATTTACATATGTTCATCGGCAATACTTCGTCTGATGCGTTTAGTAAACCTGAAGAATTACTAACTTCTGGTAGCTCTAGCTGTGAAGGAGGAGTTAATCTAAGATCTTCATACTGGACGCCCGCAGTGTTTAATAACAAAGATGAATTAGTTCTACCAGAGCAAGAATTCGTTTACTATAAAACTTTCATTTCAGGAGACTCAAATTATGACAAGCTACAAATAATTCCTAATGGTTTGTCAATGCTTGCCGATAGATCAACTTTAAATGCAACAGAGAGCAAAATTACATCAAAATATACAACTAAAGATGGTAAGAATGCTTTGTTACTAGGAATATACTTCCCTAGTTGCGTCGCAACAAAAAATGGTCAATGGAACGGAAAGCCCATCTTATCTTATAAAGATATGCCAGGAGATAAATCGAAAGTAATAAACAGTCATGTTGCCTACCCTGGCGGACCCAATAAAAATCTTGTGGGTTGTCCTGCAAGTCATCCATATCGGACACCGACCATGAGTTTGAAAGTTTATTATGACCGAGCCAATCTTAATAATGGTTGGTACCTTTCCTCTGACATCGATAAAAACCAACCAGGAGGTACTCTCCACGCTGACTACATAGCGGCATGGGATAACGAAACAATGAAAAGAGTTACAAAATGTAATATAGAATCTCGTAGTTGCGGTTTTGACGGAGGTCGCGGTCAGCTACCTGAGCGTTTTAAATCTCCTGTTGGCAAAATTGTTTATCGGAATAGCATATCATTGCAATCTGATATTGATCGCACTCCTTATGGAAACTTACTAAAACCTATGCTTAATTAGTGTTGGTAAATTCTTGAGATAAGTCTGCTTTTTCTTAAGTAATGAAATGTTTGCTGTTTAGAACTAAATATGAGGTAATACCAAAATCTAATGATTAGGATATTGAATTGAAATCAGGCATTTTTTAGATAAAGATATTACTCTAATCAATTCAATCAAATCTATGTGTCAGGTTTATTGTTACTTGCCTCATTTGAGAGTACAGAAATACAAATCTTGAATTTTAAAAAAGTTTGTTTTGATCTAAACATGAATATTTGTTTTTATAAAAGAACTAGCAGACCACTGTGATGATTTGTTTAAAACGCATAATGATATCTGAAGTTTTTACCACTTAAATATACATAGAAAGCTTAACTATAAAGCCAAAACACAGTACACTATATTTGACTTGTCAGATAAATTTTAAATAATTGGATTTAAAGATTAAAAAATAGATATTTAAAAATTTAATGTTATTAAATCAACGAAATCTACTTGAGTTTAAATAGCCATTGGTGGGTATGCAGAATTTTTTTGTAAAACAACCAGTATTTCTTGTAGGCGCAGAGCGTTCTGGTACTACACTCTTAAGACTAATGTTGGATCATCACTCTCAACTAGCATGGTGTAATGAATTTGAATATGCAGTTGATCTGATATTAGATGAAGAGAATTTTCCCGAGTTAGATGCTTATTATCAATGGCTAGAGACTCACCGTATTTTTCAAGCTACCAGGTTCAATATAGATACCAGCTTAAATTACACTCAGCTAGTTAATAGTTTTTTAATTCAGAAACAAACAAATGAATCAAAGCAACTGGTTGGTGCCACTGTACATAGACACTTTGATAAATTATTAAAAATCTGGCCTCAAGCAAGATTTATTCACATCGTTCGAGATGGCAGAGATGTTTCGCGTTCCTGTATTGGCATGGGATGGGCTGGGAATGTGTGGACTGGAGTTGAAAGGTGGATTAAAGCGGAGAATTTGTGGTCACAATTGAGCAAATCTTTATCAGATAATCAAAAAGTTGAGGTTAGGTATGAATCGCTAATTTCTCAACCAAATATTGTTTTGGAAAGTATTTGTGATTTTATCGGAATAGATTTTGAACCAGGAATGCTGACCTACAATCAAACAACTACTTATGATTTACCTAATCCCAAATTAATCCAACAATGGAAGTATAAATTGTCTGATCGGGAAGTTCAGTTAGTTGAGTCGAGAATTAGTAATATGTTACTTGAAAGAAATTATGAAATCAGTAACTTGTCAATAATAAAGCTTTCATTTGCGATGCAGCTAATTTTGAGGGTACAAGATTGGTCAAAACGCACGGAGTTTCGGATTAAGCGACTGGGGTTACCGTTATTCTTAGCCGATAATTTATCTCGCCGATTAGGAATTAATTCATGGCAAAAAAACATTAAGCTAAAAATTAATTCCATTCAGAAATTACACCTCAAATAAAGTCTGTAAATACTAAATGCAGTGATTTTTTTATTTATATAAGTTTAGGTTTAACGATACTGTCTGTTGATTTTAGCTCATGAAAATGCGTCTTAATGTAGTGATTGTTAACTATCGTACTCCTGAATTAGTTATCGATTGTCTAGCTTCAATAGAAAATGAAATTGACATCGCTCAAGACATAGTAGTGGTGGTAGATAATTATTCTAACGATGATTCGGTTGAAAAAATTGAGGAGGCAGTTTCTAAAAATAAATGGAATAATTTTGTCAAAGTAATATCTTCTCCCGTTAATGGTGGTTTTTCTGCTGGAAATAATGTGGGGATTAAAACAGTAAATGCTGATGCCTATCTATTATTAAATAGCGATACTATTGTCAGACCTGGAGCGATAAGATCTTTAATCAAAGCAATGAACGCCCATCCAGAAGCAGGGTTAATCAGTCCTAGATTAGAATGGCTCGATGGGACTCCACAAATCAGCTGTTTTCGCTATCGTTCACCCATTAGTGAGTTAATCTGTGCTGCCGCTACTGGGTTAATGACTAAATTGCTTGGCGCATTTAATGTTCCACTTAATGTTTCTGACGTTTCCATTAAACCTCAATGGACTAGTTTCGCCTGTGTCTTAATTCGGCATGAAGTAATTGAGCAGATCGGCTTCATGGACGAGGGCTATTTCATGTATTTTGATGATATTGACTATTGCCGCAAAGCAAGAAACGTAGGGTGGGAAGTTTTACACTGGCCTGAAGCGAGAGTAGTTCATTTGCGTGGTGGCAGTAGTCCAGTCAAAGCGGCGATCGCTGCACGCAAAAGACCAAAGCCCTATTATTACGCTTCTAGAACCAGGTACTTCACTACGTTTTATGGTCCGATCGGACTGTGGATAGCTAATTCTTTTTGGTTAGTTGGTAGAAGCGTTTCTCTTGTTAGAGAATTACTCAGAACAAAGCAACCTCACACTTGTGAATATGAAGCTCAAGATATTTGGCTAAATTGGCGTAATCCCATGCAACCTTTTTTATCATCCGAAAATAAATCCTCATGAAGCAACAGCCTGATTTTCTAATTATTGGAGCGATGAAGTGTGCCACTAGTACCTTACACGATCAGTTGGCGATGCAGCCAGGTATATTCATGACCGAGCTAAAAGAACCCAATTACTTTAGTAACGATGAACATTATTCTCTAGGGCTAGAGTGGTATTTATCTCAGTTTCAGGAAGCAAACAAAAAAGATATTTGTGGTGAATCTAGTACTCATTATACAAAACTACCAACTTACCCTCACACAATAGAGCGGATTCACCAGCAATACCCCAACATTAAGCTAATCTATATCATGCGCCATCCAATAGACCGCTTGGTGTCTCAATATATTCACGAGTGGAGCCAAAATATAATTTCGGTAGACATTAATCAAGCAATATTTCAATATCCTGAGCTGATTGAATACAGCAAATATAGTATGCAGCTTGAGCCGTATCTCAAAACATTTAATCGAGAGCAAATTTTACCTGTTTTTTTTGAAAGACTTTTAAGCAACAAACAAGAAGAATTAGCAAGAATCTGCCGTTTTATTGGCTATGAGCGGCAGCCGTTCTGGAACACTGCAAGCGATCAACAAAACATATCTAATGAGCGCATGCGTCAAAATGCGACGCGAGACTTTTTGGTAGAAATGCCTCCACTAAAATATGTAAGACAAAATTTTGTTCCTAAGGGCTGGAGAACCTGGGTCAGAGGTTTATGGCAAATGAAAAAAAAGCCAGAAATCGAACCGCAAAAACTTAAATATTTACAATCTATCTTCGATGAAGATTTATCCGTTATTAGTTCTTGCACTGGTGTTGAGTTAACTTGTGAAAATTTTAAATTTACTGTCCAAGCTAAATGCTTAGAATTCAAAACATCAATTTAGCAAAATACTGCTAATAAAAATATCAAGTTGTGCATTAAAGAATTATGGGATAGACAATCAAGTCATAGAGATCTAGAGTATGCTCGCTCAACTAGTCCTCATTATCGCAGTATCTTCCTGTTAACTATAAATCTATATATTTTTACAATAACCGACTACTAATCTTATTACTATGCTACTAATAATTCTTACTTTAACTCGATTTTAGACTTTAACAAAAGTATTGAGTTGAATAAGACCTAACTAAAATTCTTGAGACCAGTGTTATAAACAAAAAGTTGTTGATTTAAAAAATGAAAAATACTATTAATATTGCTTTGGTTGTTGAAAATATATCAAAAAATATGGGCGGAGAAGCTCTCAAAATTTTTATGTATCTTCAAAAGTTACAAGAGAAAGGTATTTCTGTTTGGTTAGTTACTCATACTCGTGTCAAAGATGAGCTACGTGAAGAACTATCTGTAAAACAATTCAACAAAACTCTTTTTGTTGATGATGTTAAATTACAGATTTTATTGTACAAAATAAGCCTTTTTTTTCCTTTGAGAATTAGAGAGTTAATCTTTGGACAAATAATCCACCTGATATCTCAAATTGAATCTAAAAAAATAGTCAAAGAATTAATAAAAAGTCAAAATATTCAGGTCGTTTTTCAGCCTACACCGAATACTCCTTTTGCTCCCAGTGCCTTATACGATTTGGGAGTACCTGTCGTAATAGGTCCTTTGAACGGGGGAATGACTTTTCCTCCTGGATTTCAACTAGATTCCCCTCTTATCAGTGGAGTACTACGTGTTGGTCAACTCTTAACCTATATTTTAAATAGCTGGATGCCTGGAAAATTAAAAGCAGATGAAATTATTGTTGCCAACCCTAGAACAAAGAAACTACTTCCTAAAGGCTATCAGGGTAGAGTTCATGAAAATATTATCGAATGTGGAGTTGATTTAAGTAATTTCACATCCAGTAGAGCCAAACCATGTGACAATAATATTATTCGATTTGTATACACAGGTCGTTTAGTAGATTGGAAGGGAGTAAATTACCTACTAGATGCATTCAAAAAACTATTAAGTCAAGTTGATGCTACCTTGCATATTATAGGCGAAGGAGAAGAGAGACAAAAGCTTGAAGAGCAATCAAAATTACTAGAGCTTGGGGATAGCATTGAGTTTCTCGGCTGGATGAAACATGATGAAATTATGAAACATCTGCTAAACTGTGATGTTTTTGTAATGCCTTCTTTGAGAGAAAGTTGTGGAAACTCAGTTTTAGAGGCTATGGTACTTGGATTACCTGTAATTGTTGCTGACTGGGGTGGTCCTGGCATAATCGTTGATTCAACCTGTGGTATTAAAATAGAACCAAGTTCACCTGTTGAATATGTGAATGGATTGGCAGAGGCAATGATTAAACTAGCACTATCTCCAGATATGCGTATTGGAATGGGTCAAAAAGGTAGAAAGCGTATCATCGAGCAAAATTACGATTGGGATTCAAAAATAGATTATTTAATAAAATTATTTGAGGAATGTGTTCAAAAGCCTCAAGCTGCATCAATAAAGGAGTGATGTTGTTTTTCTATCTTTAAAAAATAATAAGATCTGATTAGTGTTTATCGCTAATATTTTAGAAAATATATTTACTAGTTATGATTGACCATCTAGATAATGCAGCGTTTTCCCGTGAATCTTTTGTAGATAACCTCACTCAAAAAATGCGTAAATCAGCTAACATTTGAAATTTTGGAGCTACTAATAATTTTATTTCATTCCTTTAGCAATTAAATACTTTTTTGTAGTAGATTAGCTGATTTATATCGCTCAGAAATTTATCCGTCGAAAATAAACATCTATGAACAAGGCATCATCCAAAAATTATCAACTAGTGTCTGCCACTGAGCCAGATTGGGAACGAGAAAGGATTGATCGCTGGTGGGCTCCCTCTAAGCAACTACTAAATTCTCTGCGTCAATATCAAAAATGGGAGAAGCAAAAAGGAATAATTGCTGCTTGCTGCTGCAAGTTATACTCAGTACAACATAGATTTTGGAGCGTAGTTACAGGAGCAGATATACCCTTAAATTGCCAAATCGAAGGTGGCTTGAAGCTAACTCATCCTAACGGAGTAGTTATTCATCCTAAGGCAATTATTGGACCAAACTGCTTAAT
The DNA here is from genome assembly GCA_039179675.1 of Cyanobacteria bacterium P01_G01_bin.67. GTDB lineage: Bacteria > Cyanobacteriota > Cyanobacteriia > Cyanobacteriales > Xenococcaceae > Waterburya. Next base: position 13,704 of record JBCDEP010000118.1, on the reverse strand, counting down.
CTTACAGCAGGTAACTATAGTTAGAGATGTTAAAATTGGCGGTCATGTCGATATTGGCGCAGGAGCCAAAATCATTCGCCCAGTATTCGTTGGGAATCATGCAAGGATTGGCGCGAATTCAGTAGTACTTCAAGATATTCCTGAAGGAACAACCGCAGTAGGGATACCAGCAAAAATAATTAAGCAGAACACTACAGCAATCGAATCATAGCTGAGAACACGAAACATCAGCTTGACCAGAATCGAGAATTAAAGAATATATCTGATCAAACGCCTTGATTTTTGCTTCAACTGAAAACAAAGATATGAAACTCTCTAGTTATATTAGGCTTAATTTTCAAGATACTTTTCGTATTTTGTTTTAAGTAATACCTTACACACCTCATCATAATTTTCCAAAATATTTGAGAGGCTAGAACTAAGGATTTTTTGGTGCTTACTGTTAATTGCTAGGGCATCAACTCCTAGAAAATCAAGAATCTGCTGATTAATGTTATCTTGCTGATGACTATCTATAAAATAGCTTTCATAAGAGATATTCATCACTCTTGATTCGGGAAGTGACTCGATCATCTCGAATTGTTCATCTTTTTCCTGTTCAAAAACTTCTAACTGATTTAAGATTTTCTCAGTAGGCAAATGAAGTTTCTGAGACTTGTGATTTTTTTTTAAAGCAACAACTCCAGTTGTTTGCATTGCTGCTAGTGAAATTAATCTTTTAAGGCTATTATCACGATAGAGATTAATCACTAATATATCTGTCTGATTTATTAAATAATCAGCAATATTTCTCCGTTTGAAGTTGATCGAAAAATCTTTAATTCCTATATTCTTGATTTGAGTATAAGTTTTAAAATTTATCCTCTCTTTTCTCTTCATCCTCGAATACATTGAATAGATTTGAGAACTGTAAAAAAAAAGCTTACTGTTATATATGTAATTTAAATAATCTCGATAATTATTAAATAAGGAAGAACCAAATCTGATTCTGCTATTTAACTTATAGGGCAACGTCCAATCCCCTAATACCTCTCCATAATTGGTAATTTGTGGATGAGAGTTTAATAACGTCACTAAATAGTTAGAACCGCTGCGTCCATTGGTTAAGATTATATGTCTATTCATATTAAGTAGTATGTCTTAATTTAGTCTGTATTAAAACAACACAGCAAATGATGTTCAAGTTGACCTAGCTATTCGATTAGGGAGACTTGCTTCGACAAGCAAACCAGATATGCCACCAATTGCCAGAATAAATATGGGGTTAGGCATATCATTGATTAAACAATCCAGCATGTATAAAGTCACTACAACCACGACGACTGCTGCGGGAGCAACCTTGATATTTGACCAGGTTCGTCCAGGGAAGTATTGGAGAGCGAACAGGTTGGCAGGTATAAGTATTGAACTAAACAGAGAAATTAAACCAACAAGTCCATTTCGACCAAATGCAATAATCCACAGGCTATCAACAGTGGTTATATCTACTAAATTACCTTGCCGATCATAGTCATAGACACGATTTCTATTCCAGCCACCCCAGCCAAATACTATTCTTTCTTGAGCTTTTTCTTTGAGGAGTTCTTCATTTTCAAACCTATATTCTAAAGACTGAATCCTCTCGGCAGGAACTACAGAATCGAGGGTATTAATGATATTCTCAGATAAATTTGAACTAGTAGAGACATTCTGCTGGAGGTAAAAAACCATGGCAGCAATTAATACCAGCAGAGAAAGTGAAGTTCGAAATTGCCAAGCTGAAAATAAGATCGCTATCCCTATTACTAATAAGCCATAGGCACCAGTAGATCTGGACAAAATAAATGTTGTTACTAATATTCCGACCCACCACTTAATATGAATGCCAAAAATGTAATCAACTACCCTAGTTTTCCAGAGCCAGAGTCCAATTAGGGATGCTGCCATCATCCACATTCCTACTGCTAGCCCGTGTTCCATAAAAACTGTTGGTCTAAATCCGCCAAATCTTACGGTTTGGGCAAAGCTATGGGCATGATACCCATAAATTTTGTTGTGCAATTGAGGACTGAAGCGAATTTCATATAGACAAAAAGGAACATAAGCTAGTCCACCAAGCAGAATACCGATAGCAAGCTTACGCATCCCAGTTAAATTACCCAAGTAAATTCTGCCTAAAAAGTAAGGCCCACCATAGGATACTGTCTGAAACAAAGATGACGACAATCCATCATAAGCACCTAAACCGTTGGTAACTGAAGAGAAGAAGGGACTGATACACCAAATCGTCATGGGAATATCCAGCCAGTGGTAATTGAATTTGGTAATGCGCTGCACATCATAGATAATTGTAGCTAGCAAAATACCGTAAACGGTGGCAGACATTCGTTCATAGTCTGGTAGACCAGGAAAGGAAAAGCCCGCTTTTTGGGGCAGAAATAACCAGGCAACTATAAAACTAATAATTACCGCTTCCTGAGTTTTAAATCTGATAAACAGATAAAAAACAATCGGTATCCAGGCAATCATTACTAATTGTGATTGGATAGTCATAAATGAAATAATAAATTTAAAGGATCGAGATTATTGGTAAAGTAGAAAAATTGTCAGAGAATGCCAAAAATTAAATTTGTTTATTTGAGCTAGAGGTATTTAATTAAATAGACTAAAAATAGTAAAAATTAAGACTCGAAGCAAGACTAATATTAATAAGCCAGAAATAAACCTGATTTAACTAGAATTTGCTAGCTTTTCTGGTTTAAATCTTTCGATTACAGAATAAAGGGCAGTTTCAAAAAGTTTTGTAGCGTCATCCCATGTATAGCTAGTTGCTGTAGTGTAGGCAATTTGAGACATTGACTGCCATTGTTCGTCAGACAGTCGACATATCTGTAAAATAGCTTGTGCCATATCTTCTGGATCCTCTGGTTGAACTAGTATTCCCCCACCTTGAGAAATTAGTTCAGGAGCTGCTCCTGCTGGAGTACCAACTACAGGTGTTCGACACGCCATTGCTTCTAAGATGGGTAGTCCAAAACCTTCGCGGCGACTTGAAAACAACCACGTATCACAACTGGCATAGATGTTAGGGATTTCTCGATCTGATGGTTGATAACTATAAACTGTATTTGAAGGAAGAGATAGGGATGGCTCGGGTTTTCGGGCGCCAAATGCTAGTAATCTGAGTTGAGGGATGGTTTTTCTGGCTATTCGGATGGCTTCTAAGGCAATATCGGTTCCCTTGATTAAACTGGTTTTGTAAACTAAACCAACCGTAGGAAATTCTTGTTTATGGCGTTGAGGAGTTTTAAATAAATCTAGCTCGACTGCATTTGGAATTACAGTCACAGGAATATCTCCACAATGTTTTCTAATAAGTTTTGCCATCCAAGGTGCAATCGTAATTATGTGTAGGGGTAAAAACCAAGTAGGAATAATTTGCTCCAATTTTTGACCTGGTATTCCTTTGGGAAAACCGTAATCCTGCATAAAATAAGCCTTTGCCCCCTTACGATTCGACAACTCGGCTACCCATGTTGCCGTTTCCCACCAGGTAGCCACTACTACATCTGCATCAGGGACATCATCATCTGTAATTGGTCGTACAGATTCAATCACGCGATGAGCAATATTTGTATTGTCAAAGTGAGAAGGTGTTTGTTCTGGCATATAGGTCCAGCCTTTTCCTCTAATTACAGAAAGAAATTGACTGCGTAAATTAGGCTTTGGTTTTGGTTGAGAAACCACAAATACTTCATGACCCAAGTTTTGTAATCTTGCGGCGTAAATTGCGATCACGCGAATTCCACCTGTAAAACTCGCGTATGGAAGAACAAATGTAATTTTCATCAGCCAAAATTTTGATTAATGTTTAAATTAATAGCCACGAACAACGCAGGCAAAAGCTTGCCAAGATTTCACAGACCAAGGATTTTTACCTAATGCTAATAAAGCATGTTTTTTAGCAGTCTTGATATTTCCTGCCGCTAATGCCCACCATGCCCATTTACGGTGTAGTTTTGCCACAGAAGCAAGAGTATAATTATCAGTACTGGTTAATTTGGGAGGTGTCAGTCCTCGACGCTGATGAGCTTCTTTGACAGCTAAGTTCGCCCCATTAATTTGTTCGAGACGACGGCTATGACCAAGACTTTTTTGGTGCATACGATATTTTAATAGCGTAGTCGGAAGATTAGTCAACTTACCAATCTCTGCCAAGCGTAAAAACATATCGAAGTCGTGGGCTGGACCAGTTTCGGGACGATGTAATCCGACTTTTTGCAATGCCTCATGCCGAAACATTGTCGACGGGTTACACATAGCACCCCCACGACCAGCCAGATGTTCGCGGTCAATGTCCTCGTGATTGATTTGTAAAGAGAATGGCTGAATGGGCATCCCCTCTGGGTCAATCAAGGTGACCTGAGAACCGACTGCAACATATTCAGGGTTACCCTCCAAAAACTGAATTTGTTGAGCAAATCTATCTGGCAAGGACATATCATCAGAATCCATATGAGCTATATATTTACCACGAGCCAAGGTCAAGGCTCGATTAATCGCAGAAACAACCCCTCCATTGGCTTTGGTAATTACTTGAATTCGGCGATCGCGTTTGGCAAATTTTTGTAAGATAGATTCAGACATATCTGTCGAACCGTCATTCACAATGATGAATTCAAAGTCTTTAAAAGTTTGATTTAAAATGCTTTCAATTGCCTCAGATAGATATTTCTCTGAATTATAGACAGGCATTAATACTGATAAATAAGGGCTAGTCATATTGTTTTCAGTCACTCTAAATTATTAAATAAAGACATGTTTAAACCATAAGCCAGTAGCAATTACAGCTCCTGAACCTAGAATTCCTAAAGCATCTAATTGGGGAATCCAAAGAGAAAATCGGCGATAAACAGAGACTTCGATGGGATAGAAAATCAGGTTGGAAATGGCAATTCCGCAAATAAGTCCAACTTTGCCAGCAAAAAATCCCCCTAGGAACATTGCTGCCAGAAATATAAATGATCTGGTAGCTACTAACTTCATGAACAAGAAAGAATTGCCATAGGCTAAATGGAAAGGACCGATAGAATAAGAAATTAAGAAAAGTACCCCAGCTGATAAAACTTGTAGCATCCAGCCAGCATCTTGATATCTTGAGTCGTATAACAAATTAATAATATCTGAACCGAAAATAACTAAACACCACAATGGAGGAAGCAGAAACATCATCAAAGATGTTCTGATTTTTTTCACTTTTTGACGTAATTGCTGAGGGGATAAATGATTAAGTTTTGAATAGATGGGGAAAAGAACTTGATGGGAGATTTTGTCATAAATTTTCTCCATAAGTTTGGACATCATGGAAGCAATAGAATAGACACCTAAATCGCTCAAGCTCAAAAATTTTCCTAAGATTAACTTATCTGCGTGACCAATGAAAAAACCAAGTACAGTACTAACAAATATCCATCTACCAAAATGAATTATGGATTTAAACGATTCTTGATTCCAAGTTAGACGATTGGGGATATCTGCCAGCCAGAGATGACTTGATATCATTTTCATTAATGCACCTGTTAATCCCCCTGCAACAAGCGCCCAAATGCTAGGGAAGAATAACGCCCAAGTCACCATAACTAAAATAGTCACTGTCTGAGAACCCAGTTCAATTAACGTGAGAACTGATAGTTTCATGTGACGGTTGGCAGTAAATAAACCTGTGGAATTAAATCCAGAAATGATGGCGGTTAGACCAGAGACGGGAATAATCCAGATTAATTGTGTTTCCCCATAAAGCCTGGCGAAGGGCAAACCACAGATACAGGCACAAATCCAAAGCACAAACCCCCTAAAGATCTGAATAGTCCAGGCTGTATTGAGAAAAGTAGGGTCATCGCCACGCTTATTTTGAATGATGCTAGAACCAATGCCAATATCTGAAAAAAGCGATAAACCAATCAACAGAACATTGATAATAGCCATCAAACCGAAATATTCAGGAACTAACAACCGAGTTAGAACTAAATTGCTGCCAAATCGTAGAATTTGACTGGTTCCATATCCAGCTACAGTCCAAGCCGTTCCACGAACAGCTTGTTTTTTTAGAGAAATAGATGGCACTGTATAAACTTTAAGGTATTGAATTGATAGACGTATAATACATAACTACTTCGAGGCTTGATAGTTTTACTAAGCTCTAGCTTACTTTTTCAAGCTAAGACTACTACTATCGGCAGCAGCTTTTAATAATTTGTTAGTGCCCAGCTTACTAAAATCAACTGAGCTAGTAAAATCTAGCTTAATTGATTTATTTTGGTTTGTAACAATACCTAATAAAGGCAATTTGAATGCCTCTATCTGTTCTATAGTTTTGGTAAATCGAGACCTCTTGGTTTTTCCAATTGCCGCCACCATCAAAATACCATCGGTATTATTGGATAAGAAATTAGCAGTCATCGACTCTAGCAAAGGAGGTGTATCGTAGATCACGTAGTCATAGTCTGATTTAAATTGACTCATCAGTTTTTCTCTTTGAGCAGAACTGTTAATTGCTGCTTGAGAAACGATGGAAATAAATAAATTTTCTCTAACATAGTTGACCGAGTTCAAATTTTCTGGCAGCCGATCACTAAAAGAATTAATTCCCACTATCAAAACCTTTTTTCCTTGAGTAGCGATCGCCTGGGCTAAACCCATCGCCACTGTAGATTTTCCATCCCCTTCAGCAGGAGAGCAAACTACAATTGATCGCAGATTAGTCTGGCGAAACCGAAAATATAAGTTAGCGTAAAGTCGATCAAAGGCAAATGAAAAATCGAAGTCTTTATAATTTCTAGGCTTCAGATTAAAAATAGAGTTAGAACCATTTTTTTTCCCTTGATGAGAATTGAAACTCTGATTGTAGGGAATTTCCGCTAGCAATATGGCAGAATCAGTTGCGGTCAAAACATCTTCAGTACTATAAAAAACATCTTCCATCTTTTCCCATAACATCGCCAGAATAGTACCGAACAAGAGACCCGCTATGATCCCCTTCGATGTTCGATCCGGCGAATTCGTCGGTAGTGGTTTAGGGTTCCCAGAATTATCTTGCAAAACCTGAGGTTTAGAGACGATAGACCAAGGAGTTTCAGTTTGTGAAGCTTCTATTTGTAGTCTATCTTGCTGGACTAACAATTGTTCTCTGGTACGCTCCGCAATATTTAGCTCTTGCTGTAGTTCCTGATATCTACGCGAAATCTCAGGATACTGTTGTGCTTGAGTTTGATAAGCATTGAGATTATTAGCTAAAGTGGCACTTCGAGTATCTAGTACTTCCAGTTCATTGGCGGCAGTTACTAAATCTTTTACTAAGCTCAATAGTATAGAATCTTCACTATTCAGTACCAAAAAGCGGTTAACTCTGGCAGATACTTCGCTATTTTCTAAAATTTGCTTGGTTTCAAAATTCAACAAATCTAAAATCTTTTGCCGCTCTTCCTGGAGACCAAGCATTTGAGGACTGTCAGCATTAAAAGTTGCTGATGCTACTGCTGATTCACTTTCTTTTTCATTGAGTTGAGTAATTAATGATTGATAATTAGGGTTTTCCCTCAAGGTAGAGATTGCAAATGCCTCGTCGATACTTATTTTTAGCCTTGACTGCAAATTATTAACAATTCTGGTTTGTTCCTCAATCTCTTTCTGAGTTTCAGACTGCTGTAATTCGATTTCGCGAACTGCATTTAAAAGTGATTCTCCTTTGGCATCAGCTCCGATGATTTGGTACTTTTCCTGCAAATCCTGAATCTGATTGCGATTGTTGGTCACTTTGCGATTTAATTCAGGTAATTGTCGATCAATAAACTGTAATCCTTTCTCTACACCTTGTCTACGGCTATTAAGACCATAATCCAGATATTCTCGGGATGTTTCCTCTAAAACTAGTTCAACTAGTTTGGGATCTTTATCGGTATAGTTGATTGCTAATATTTTGCTAGCATCAAGTTTATTTTTTCCACCTACTCTTTCAACTGTTAAATTTCTAGTTAGTTGTTCGAGATTGAATTCAGGATAGTCAATTTGAACTTCCTCGACCACATTGTCAAGAATGTTTTCTGAAGTTAGAACCCGAAGCATGCTGGGATAATCAATTTCAAAGAGCCGTGTACTTCCACCTTGATTGTTAGCTAGAGCAATAGGGTCAGTAGACCTTGCTGTGGAAGTTAATGGTTCAACTAAAAGTTGAAAGTCTCCAGAATATTTTAGGACGGGATTATGTTTGCTATCTATATATGCAGCATAGAGAGTAGTTAAACCAGTAACTGCGGCAATCAATAAAGCTTTTCTTTTAATGGTTGTGAGCAGTGGCAGGAAGTTGGCTCTCTGCTGGGGAGTATAATTGTTTTCGCTTTCTGCCTGTTCCAAAAATAAGTCTGACAAAGTTTTAACTCCTAATTATTAATGAAAGAATGATCAAAATGTTTAACTTAAAAGATTTTTTAAAATACTAGTGACGCGAATAATAAAATGCTTGAAGGTATAATATCTTTGCTTCATTAAAATAAAATCATAGTTGTCAAGTATCATTGAGTAATTGTGGCAGTTAACTACCCAAGAAGACCGTTATATCAAGTATTCGGAACTGTTAAATTGTTGCCCTCAGCTTAGTCGACAAGTGCAAAGCTATATTCTCATACTCTAATAGAGTTTGCAGTATTATGTTTGACATCTGCACTTACTTTACAAGAAAAACATGGTTAGTATAATCTTATAAGATTAGTTTTCTACTATTAGAGTGCTATGCTTTTATCATATTTATAATACGCTTCTAACGCGATATATACAAGTAAAAATATTTGATCAGGATAATTTAAACAAGATTTGCCGTGAATACTAAGCAGCAACTTATAATCGATTCCAGAGTTTGTGTATCTCAATCTCAAGTATTCTCAGAATTGCTTGGTGAAATAGTTATTTTGGAACTAGAATCAGGTGCCTATTAAGGTTTAAATGAAACAGGCTCTTTGATTTGGAACCTAACTTCAGTCATCTTAGACTCTAGAAGAAATTAAAGATACTATATTATCTGAATATGGTATTTTCCCAGAAAAATGCACCAATTATATTATTAAATCAGTGAAAAACTTGGTCGGCAGAGGTCTGGTAATGATAATGAATGAAGCAGCAGTTTAACCAAATTGCTATATCTAAATGTTTATTTTGAGATACTTTATGATGATGTTTATCTTAATAGATAGCAAACATCGATATCAATTTCTGGTATTGGTTAATTGAGATATTAATAATTAAATTCGCATTTTTTAATTAATTCTTCAAAGCTGATAGCTTAATCATACATGGCGTGAATCGACCAAGTGTCGCTTGGTCGATTCAGGATGGTAATCCCTGTTTATATATATGAGATGTTGCACTATGTCTGCTTTGCACATCTTGGGGCAAAGCCTTTGTACTTTAAGTAATAGCCTTCATGCTATTAAAAGCCTTGTTTTCGGTTGATGCAGCGATCGGGACTATTCTTCGCGCTGAGATACAAGCTCTAGACTTCGAGCTTTTAAAATCCAGTAAAGTCAAGTTAATGAAAATAGTAAGGAGCAATTTTGACTCTAGATCGAGACTTAAAAGCTCATATTTACGATAGTTTAAGCTACCAAGATAGCAAATTTAATTCATATCAGTCATTAAAGATAATTTTGTTTTCAGTCCAAGAAATTAATCCGAATTTACAGAGTAATACTAAATATTCTTAATAGTAAATTACTGGTTTTGATAAAATTGTTAAACATAATAGTGCATCATAACTATGATTATTTTCTGACTATGATTTATGATTATTTATGAAAAGCTAATTAGGTTAAGGTCAACCAGTTTTGGCTATATTTATATATTTAGTAATCAAAGCTTATTAAGTTCAAGTTATTGTGGGCTTGTAATATTAAATGTACTCTACCTATGTTAATACATAGAACAGCTATGATTTAAATTGTGATGTAGACTTGGTGTGTTAAATTTGTTGTTTTAGACTAAACCTTCAAAAATTAGACTTAATTTTGACTATTCGTAATGTTATCAATTGCCCGTCCTGAACTAGAGCTAATTCTTTGTTGTGCGAGAATTAAAATAGACTTGCATCATTTGGATCGTATTAAAATACTACTGCAGCAGGATCTTGATTGGGAATATTTCCTAACTATTGCAAGACTGCACAAAGTCATATCTTTGATGTATTTTAATTTAGCTCAACTGAGCAAAACTTATACCAAGATTGTTCCACCGCATGTTCTTAAGCAATTAAAAAGTCAGACTCAAGCTACCACAGCAAATAATCTGCTATTTGTGAGAGAGCTATTAATACTAACGAAGTTGTTTGAATCAAATGAAGTAGCAGCTATTCCTTATAAAGGATTAATCTTGGCGACTTCCGTTTATGGCGATTTGTCATTAAGACAATTTACTGACATAGATTTTTTAGTCTCAAAGCAGCAATACCTGAAAGCTCAAGAGCTGTTAGTTGTTGAAGGGTACAAGACTCCAGAATTTCGGAATGATGTTGAGTGGGAACGTAGTTTTATTCATGAACAAAGAAAAATTGATGTCGATCTTCATCAAGGACTCACCCCTGCTTATTTTCCCGTTCAGTTTGATTTCGAGGGACTGTGGCAACGTTTAGAATCTTTATCTGTTGGTGGGGTTAAGACCAAAAGCTTTTCTTCAGAAGATCTCTTAATCGTATTATGTATACAGCTGGCGAAAGATTCCCAATGGACGGCAGAAACACTGTTGAAAGTATGTGATATTGCAGAGTTGCTTCGTGTTCATTCTGATATAAATTGGAATTTTATCTGGCAACAGTGCACGATATTGGGAACGAGAAAGATCGTGCTATTTAGTCTCAGCGTTGCCAATAATCTTCTACAAGCAGAACTTCCGAATTCAATTCAGCGAAAAATAGCAACTGAGCGCATCGTTACAACAGCAGCAGCACAAGTTTGCGCAGAGTTTTTTCAGCGTTCAGAACAGTCCTTTCGGGAACGTACCTTTTGTGAAAGACCTTATTTGAGAAAATTAGCACGAGAACGTTGGCAAGATAAAGTGCGCTATGTATGGCAGCAGGCATTCAATCTTAACGAGAAAGATTTTGCATTTTTGCTAGTACCCAAACATCTTTCATTTTTGTACTATTTGCTCAGACCGTTGCGCATAATTATGAATTTTGTTCGCTATTAGCAGTGTTTGCTGTAATGGAAACCATTTAAGTTTAATAGTCTGTTCTTAGCACTCTGACAATTTGTTCGTAGGCATATTGCGAAAGAGTTATGCTTGCTTATCGGGGTTCACCTCAATTTGTCTGGTAACGGTCAAGGCGGAATAACTTACTCCCGCCGTTCCCTCCCCAGGATGAGTTGAGTCTCCCACCAGCCAAAGATGTTTAACAGGGGTACGGTTAGCAAATCCGAAGGGACCAAAAGTTGAAATACGCTGTCCTAATCCACCGACAATTCCTCTCTCTCTGGCGGTGTAGTGAGCAAAAGTCCTAGGAGTGGCTGCTTCCGTGTGGACTATAGTTTCAGGATTAAGCTTAAAATACTGCCCTAAACGAGCGATCGCCTCATCAGTATATTGTTGCTTAATCTGGGCATAGTCTTGATTTTCCTGCCACCACAAATCAGCATCGGTAAACGAAGAAGCAATAATTGTTGCCATTCCTTCAGGAGCGCGACCATCTCCTGGCTTACTAACGGAAACAAACAAAGAGTTGTTTTCGCCAATTACTTGATCCTGATTGTAAAGAAATTGCAGATGGGGAGAGCAATTTACGGGAATTGCGGCACGCTTGACTCCAAGATAAATGACAAATGCCCCCGAAGGCTGTGGTAATTTTTCCACTCGGCGTTGATAATTGTGTAGAGAGTTATCCTCTGTGAGTTGGACTAGGTTTTGAGCGGTAACATTAGCCACCACTTCATCGGCTGCTTCTGTCCAGGTTGCACCAGTTTTCTGGTTGCGGACAGTCACCCCAGTAACTCGACCTGAATTAGTCTGAATTTGTTCTATACTATGGCGCATTAAGAGCTTGCCACCATATTTGGCTAATCCTGCTATTAGGCGATCGCTTAATACCTGCATACTGCCTTTGAGATGGAATAGACCTTGGGGTGCCTGAGATACCGCTAAGGCTGTCGCCGCATATAGTAAAGCTGTTTCGTCAGTTCCTACCTGAGAGTAAAGCTTTAATTGTAGATCGAGGAAAGTTTTCAGTCTTTTATCTTCATAAAGTCCATAGAGCCTTAAAGCATCGGCGACTGTCATCAAAGTAAAAGGAACTGTAATTAAAGTGTCTAGTCTGACTGCGGAAATCAGTTGCCACAAATCCCAAGGATTACGGGGAGGCAAAACAGGATCTCGTCCTTGAAAACGCCAGCTTGCTTGAAATAAGCGATTTAATAAATTCCAAAATGGCTCGCTACCAGGAAACTGTCGCTGTCTTTCTGCTTGCCATTTAGCAGGGTCACGCCAAACGTTAATCGGTTCAGATTCTCCTGGTAAAAAAACGGCGCAGGCAGGATCGCAATAACTGGCAGGGGGAAGATCAATCCCTAATTCAGCAAAAACCCGATTATGTATTCCTCCAGGCTCTAATCCAGCAACTTGAGTTGCCCCAACATCAAAAATAAAACCACGACGTTTAAAAGTAGAAGCGCAACCCCCAGGAACAATTGCCTGATCGAAAATTGTGACCTGATAGCCTCGTTTTGCCAGTAACGCCCCTGCTGTTAAACCACCAATTCCTGCTCCGACTACTACTATCCGTTTCTTCTTACTTGCTCTGGAGGCGATCGCCATAAAAATTTAATTTTATATTTCTTAATACTTATTCATATTTTAAACTAGGTTCTACTCAGTAAGATTAGCAATTAGTTAATCAAGCTAATTTTATAATTCATTTTTAGTTGGCACCAATGCATGTATTATCTTCTTCAGGAGTCAACACTAAAGCCATAAATTATAGATACTTTAAATTCTTGTAAATTAAAAAAGACGTTCCGTAGAACATCTTTAAATCGATTCTTAAGGAATTTTATCAAGTTGTTAACATAAACTAGTTAACCTATTTGAGAACTCCCGCCAAAATGTTTCTCACCTGTTCTCCACCTTTGCTTTGAGTGAAGGATAAAATAATGGGTATAAACTTGCTTGCCATCCCAGGATTCAAACCCAACTGGCTAAAACCACCTGCCAAAGCAGCCATATTGGCTAATTGACCACCACTACCACCGCCAAGAGCACCTGTTAGACCACCAATTGCCCCTGCAATCCCTTTCCCGCCAGCAGGAGCTTCCCCAATCAGATTATTAATACCAGGAATCGCACTCGCTACCTGAGCAAACTCATTGTTTCCTAATTGCTCTTGTGCCATTTTGAAAATAAGTCCAGCACCGCCTTTTGCCTGGCTTTCATCGACTCCTAAACCTTGAGTGAGCTGTTGAATCAGTTCCATAAATTTATTCGTTAAGACTCTATTTCCAATCATGATGCCAAAGGCTCAGATAAATTCAAAGAAAGAAATACTTAAAAAAGACCGTATTCTTCGCTACAAAGCAGAAAATTTTATTGGCAATTATGTATCGAATTAGCGACTATTGACTAAAGTTATAGTTAAGTATGACTGATTTGTCAGATACCTTATCAAAAAATTTTCGTCTCTTTAGTTAAATTGTCCAT